>JBPCWB010000101.1:0-2757 GCA_051009955.1 Hyphomicrobiaceae bacterium
AGGGAGATCGGCTTCGAAGATGATCTGGACACGACAGTGACGATCATCGAATGGCCGGACCGGGCAGACGATCTTCTACCGGCCGACACCATCCACATCACGCTCGACGAATTGGATGACAGAGATCGGGACATTACCCGCAGCGCTCACGTTGCAGCTTCTGGTCGTGCCGCCGCTAGAATGACTCGAGTCCGCCAAGTCTGGAACTACATAACGGCCTGGTCGACCAGACACCAATTCACTCTGGGTGAGATTGACTTCAGCCATTTGCAGGGTGATGCCTCGACGCGCAGTTACGCCAAATTACGCAGGGCAGAACAGTCATGGCTCCTGATGGATTCGCCGCGCCAGCCGGACGGCCCGCCGATCCACAATGGCTTGCCCTACAGCAAGATCGCGCATCTTGCCGAGCACATTTGTCCGTTCGTGGCCATTGCTGCCGCGCTCCGCGAGTCCGGCCTGTCAGCGCCGTTCATCGATGACGTCGATCGCGACAGCGGATTGGCGATCATTGAGGACCTTGGCAGCGGCGGCTTCGGCGACATGATCGACGCGGGTGGAGATCTGCGGGACCTCTACAAAGCCGCCGTCGACGTGCTGGTGGACTTGCGGCGGCGGCCCGTTCCGCCGGTCATCTCTGATCTCGGCTGCGATCACAGCGTGCCGCTCTTAGACAGTGCAGCACTCCACATCGAAGTGTCACTGCTGTTGGACTGGTATGTGCCGCAAGTCCTTGGTGAGCGATTGACAGACGCAGCTGCCGGAACATTCCGGGAGGCATGGCAAGAGCAGTTCGACGAATTGGAACAGGACGAGCGGGGCTGGGTTTTGCGCGACTATCACTCCCCGAACTTGATTTGGCTTCCGCAACGCTCCGGCCTGGCATGTGTTGGCCTCATCGACTTCCAGGATGCCCTGGTTGGGCACCCGGCCTATGACCTCGTTTCGTTGCTTCAGGATGCACGCATGGATGTCCCCGCTGACGTGGAAACGGACTTGCGCACGCACTACATGAAGGCCGCTGGAGCATCTGAGGCAACCATCGATCAGGACCGCTTTGTTTGGGCCTATGCGCTGTTGGGAGCCCAGCGCAACACCAAAATACTGGGTATATTCACACGGCTGGCGGTGCGAGACGGAAAGCGCCAATATCTTCGTCACATTCCACGGATATCGCGGTATCTCGCACGCAATCTGCAACATCCGAAATTGCGAAAGATCAAGACTTGGTTCGAAACGGAGATTCCAGTGGCACTAGCCGGACTCGAACTCCCCACTCGTGACGAACAATGAGGTTGGAATGAGCAGCGCGCTTGACACGGCCATGATACTCGCAGCAGGTCTTGGCACGCGCATGCGTCCACTCACCGATAGCAAACCCAAGCCACTTGTCGAACTCGCCGGACGGACGCTTTTGGACCGCGTGCTCGACCGACTTGATGCAGCCGGCTTCCACAATGTGATTGTCAACGTCCACTATCAGGCTGACACGATCGAAGCAGCGATCGCCAGACGCACCTCGCCCAAGGTAACAATCTCTGACGAGCGAGACGAATTGCTCGATACCGGCGGCGGCGTGCGCAAGGCACTGCCATTGTTGGGCGAGGCACCGGTTCTTATCCACAATTCCGATTCGATTTGGATCGATGGCGTCGAAGACAACCTGGTACGCTTGAAACGCGCCTGGGATCCGGAACGCATGGACTGCCTCATGCTTCTGGCCCTTTCCAGTTCTAGTATCGGCTTTGACGGCCCTGGTGATTTCCATATGTCGTCGGCAGGCGCCCTTACACGTCGGGCAGAGCAGGACGTTGCGCCGTTCGTCTTTGCCGGCGTCTCTATCGCGCATCCACGGATGTTTCAGGACACCCCTGCCGGCGCTTTTTCCCTTAATATATTGTGGGATCGCGCAATCGCCCGACAACGGCTCTACGGAATCCGTCTAGAAGGGTATTGGATGCATGTCGGTTCGCCGTCTGCCTTGGCAGCTGCAGAGCATGCCATCAGCACGCGGGCCGACTGAATAAGCAATTCGACGCCTATCGCGAGTTCCACTGAGTCCATTGGGCTATGGCGAAAGCGCTATCATCATGCCTCACTCCGGCAAGGCCAGGAATATATTCACAATTCCACCCAGCGTGGGCTTTCTTGATGCCCTGGCGCAGGCCGTGTTGGCCGGTACGTTGCCGGGAGGCGTGCGCGAGCGATCCGATCCCTTTGAACTAACGAAGTCAACCATCCTGCTGCCAACGCGTCGCGCCGCCCGCGGTTTGCAGGAGGCTTTCTTGCAGACCAGCCGTCGACTGGGCGGACGGAGTGCGCTGTTGCTGCCAGCGATGAGGCCGATTGCCGAGGGTGAAGAAGACGCGACCCTCCTGGCCGGCGTGGCCAGCCGCACGACGTTGGGAACCGAGACCGACATTCCGCCAGCCGTGAGTGAACTGGAGCGCCGGCTGGTCCTGATGCAGTTCGTGCAGCAATGGTCACGGCTCTTGCGTGACGCCGGCCCGGCCGACGGCGACGATCTCCAGCCGTTTGCAGCTGCCGGCGCGCGAACACCTGCACAGGCGGCACACTTGGCACAGGAACTCGCGCGGCTCATCGATATGGTCGAGACGGAGGGTGTCAATCTGGACCAACTTGCGGCACTGGTTCCAGAGACCTTCTCGGAGCACTGGCAGCAGACACTCAACTTTCTCGATATCGTTGTTTCGCAGTGGCCCGGATACCTGTTGGCCGCGCAACGCCTGTCGCCCG
>JBPCWB010000102.1:0-21845 GCA_051009955.1 Hyphomicrobiaceae bacterium
ATCTGCGCAGAGATTCGCGGATGAGGTCATCCGTCAGGACGAGGCGCGCGCTTTCGATGCTCGCGGTCGATAGTCCAAGCACTTGTCTGCCTATCTGGTCAAGGTCAACTTCAAGGCGAATTTCACCGTCTTCAAAACCTTCGAGTATGCCGCGAAACCGCTTGCGACCGTCGAGCAGTTCCTTGAGCTCGATTTTTGCCTCGTACCCAGCCCAGTCTTCGAAGTCCGAGCCCCTGACCAAAGGGCGGTCAATGCCTGGCGAAGAAACCTCCAACCGGTAGGCTCCGTCGATCGGGTCGAATGCGTCGAGTAGCGGCGACAATTGCCGCGAGACGAATTCGCAATCTTCGATTGTCATCGAACCGTCCGGTCGCTCCGCCATGATCTGCACGGTCTGACTCTGGTCGCGGCCCATCATCTGAATGCGGACGAGACGAAATCCAAGACCTTCAAGGGATGGCTCGACCAACTCGGCTATTGCAGCTGCCGGTCCAGTTTCCCGAATGAAACGCGTCTCTAACGGTGCCGTGTCGAGGTCCGCCATAGTAGCCCGGTTTGGATCCTTAACTCAGCGGTCCGAGCAACCTTTGACTTCGCGAATATACGTCTTGGCTTTTCGGTTTTAACCGCCCTTAGAACAACAAAAAAGAGCGAGCCCGGACGGGCCCACTCTCAGAGTTGAGATGATCATGAGCCCTGATAACCTATGGTAACAATTCCGGCATTGCAAGCGGATTTTGTCACTTTTTTGAACATTTTTGAGGCGGCGGCTGAAGTGTCGTCTGCTGACACCCTCGGAGCCTCTCGAAGCGCAGGAAATAGCAACGGCGACGTTCGCGAATCGCCTTTTGCTCATACCGGGTCGGCGGCCAGTCCTGGGGACGGACCCGCCAGTCTTCCGGGCGGCGCGCAGTCCACCTGAAGGCAGCGTGTCCGTGCATTGCAACCAAGATGGTCCGGGCGTAGTCGGCAATATCAGTGGCCACGCGCAACTCGGCGCCGGGTTTCAGGGCGCGGGCAAGCAGATTGATTGTTGTGGGATTGATGAGCCGCCGCTTGTGATGGCGCTTCTTCGGCCAGGGATCAGGGAACAGCACAAATACCCGGTCCAAAGATTCCGCCGGCAGCCAGCGCAGAACCAGGCGCGCATCATCGGCAAAGAGCCGCAGGTTGGTGATGCCATGAGTATCGATGGCGTCAAGAACCTTGACGGTGCCGTCGATGAATGGTTCGCAGCCGATCAAACAAACTTCACTGTTTTCCCGGGCCTGCCAGATGATGTGTTCGCCGCCACCGAAACCGATCTCAAGCCAAATGCGCTCATATGGCGGGTCAGATAGCGTGCCCAGTCGTGTCGGCGGCGGACCTGATATGTCCAGCTCGAATCGGGGAAGGACTTCGTCGATCAAGCACTGCTGTCGCGCTGTCAATTTCCGCGTCCGTCGGCGGCCGTATGACCGTAGATCCGGCCAATCCTCGTCCGCGTCTGGGTCTCCTGCCGTGGCCATGACCACTCCGGAACCTGGAAGTTGTTGCACACGATTGTCGTTGGCGCTCAGCGACCGGTGTTCCGCAGGATGCCGAATCCGAGGGTGCGGGTTGCCCGACTACTTCATGCTTGTCTTGATTGCTTCAACCAAGTCCGTTTTCTCCCAGCTGAAGCCGCCATCGCCATCGGGCTGCCGCCCGAAATGGCCGTAAGCCGAGGTGCGAGCATAGATTGGTTTGCTGAGATCGAGGTGTTTGCGGATACCCCGTGGACTGAGGTCCATAACATCGTTCAACACCGTCTCCAATCGGCCCTCATCGACATTTCCCGTGTCGTAGAGATTGACATTGATCGACAGTGGCCGTGCGACACCGATCGCATACGAAACCTGAATGGCACATCGCTCGGCCATACCGGCCGCGACAACATTCTTCGCCAGGTAACGCGCGGCGTAGGCCGCGGAACGGTCAACCTTGGACGGGTCCTTGCCGCTGAATGCGCCGCCGCCGTGGGGAGCCGCGCCACCGTAAGTATCGACGATGATTTTGCGACCTGTGAGACCGCAGTCACCGTCGGGCCCGCCGATTACGAACTTGCCGGTCGGGTTCACGTGCCATTCGGTATCGTCGTTGATCCAGCTTGCCGGCAGGGTCTCGCGAATGACTGGCTCGACAATACCGCGGATGTCTTCGGAAGACAGAGTCTCATCGAAATGCTGGGTTGATAGAACGGCATGCGTGACAGCGACCGGCTTGCCGTTTTCATAACGCATGGATAACTGGCTCTTGGAGTCCGGACCGAGCTTGTCACAGTCACGCTGGCCGGCTTTCCGGGCCCTGGCCAGTTCTTCCAGAATTTTATGACTGTAGTAGATCGGTGCGGGCATCAGGTCCGGCGTCTCGGTGCATGCATAGCCGAACATGATGCCCTGGTCGCCGGCGCCCTCATCCTTGTTGCCCTGGGCATCTACGCCTTGGGCGATGTCGGTCGACTGTTCGTGCAGAAGAACAAGCACGTTGGCCTTGTCCCAGTGAAAGCCGGCCTGCTCGTAGCCAATGTCCTTGATGGCGGATCGCGCGACGCTTTCGATAACATCTTTGGTTATCGTTGCCGGTCCGCGGGTTTCACCTGCGATCACCACCTGATTGGTCGTCGTCAAGGTCTCGGCGGCGACGCGAACGAGAGACGGGTCGAGCCCTGCCTTCGGCGCCTCTCGGAAAAAGAGATCAACGATTTCATCTGAGATGCGATCGCACACCTTGTCAGGGTGGCCTTCTGATACCGACTCGCTTGTGAAGAAAAATGTCCGCGCTGACACCGTAGAACCCGTCCTCTGACAATTGTTGTCGTTGGCGGCGTTCTTGCAGTCTTTCACATTCGGGTCAAGCAGGGGCGGCCGCTGACGCGCACGATGTCACGGCAGGGCCCAGCAATCGAATCAGGCCTACGTCTTGCGCTGCGCCGGCTGACCATTCAGATCGTCACCCTGCTGTGCTTGGTCGTCCGCGAGCGAGCGCACGAGCTCAACGACGGATCGGCGGACCTTGGCGTCGGCGATGCGTGCAAAAGCACGGTTGAGTTCGATGCCCTCGCGGCTTTTCAAGACCCCGCCGACATAGTCAGGTGACGATTGTTCGGCCATGCCAGCGGTCTGATTGGGAGTACCAAATTCAGGGGCTTCATCATAAAAGAACTGAACATCAACACCCAGGACATTGGCGAGCTCGAACAGACGGCTGGCACCGATGCGATTGACGCCTTTCTCGTACTTCTGGACCTGCTGAAACGTCAAACCCAATCGCTCGCCTAGTTTCTCCTGGCTCATACCCAGCAACATTCTGCGGAATCGCACACGGCCACCGACGTGCACGTCGATAGGGTTTGGGCGCCGAGCGCTTCGACCCTGTATTCCTCCGGTTTCCAATGGACCGCCCCTTGATCTCTCCAAGTGCCAGGGGAGCATCATGCTCCCGGACATCCTGCAAGTCTCTGAGTTTATTACTTGCAACTATGGTCGGCGCCATTCCTCCGCCGCATCTTCCGTCGTTTGCACTCAAGGACTGACCCGGCGCCGTTCGTGCATTTATCCTGGTCGAGACCTTCCAACGACTACCATGTTGACAACAACTGCTAGCACATATTCGTACGATTGAGTACCACTCAAGTGCTCGTTTTGGCAATTGTCAGAATACTTTGACTAGCCTGCCACGGATTTACAATTCATTACCACCAACTTATCTAATATCTTTGGCGTGAATTTCTGACACTTTTGATTATTATTATAAAACAAAGTATTGACCACAGAAGAAAGAATATTAAATCGCCGTTTTCTGTATAAACCGTAGGCGGCTGTGATCGCGGAACGGCCGAATCGATGGCGGCGGATTGATCCAAGGCCAGTTGCGCCCAGATGCGCCCCCGCGGATCGATAATTGCCGAAATCCCATTGTTCCCGACCCGAATCAGCGGCAAGCCCTGTTCCACCGCTCTGACGCGGGCCTGATGAAAGTGCTGATAGGGTCCTGTCGAGTGGCCGAACCATGCGTCATTGGTCAGGTTGATCAGCAAACCCGGGCGACCAGACGCTGTCACGATCTCATTCGGGAAAACGATCTCGTAGCAGATGAGCATCCCAATCTCTGGCAGCAGCGGGACATTGAAGATTGGTCGCGGTGCACGGCCCACTGCAAACCCGCCGCGCAGACGGGTCAACTGCTCTAATCCGATCGCCTCCAACACGTTCTGGAAGGGCAGATACTCGCCGAATGGAACCAGATGAACTTTGTCATACGTGCTGAGCAAGGCACCTGCGCCATCCATTGCGAACGACGAATTGTAGACCTTGAGCCGCCGGCCATCCCGGACGAGCGGACCGTCGAGCCGCAACGTGCCGGCGATAAGCTTCACGTCGTCGGGAAAGACTTCGGCAATGCGTTTCGCCACTTCGGGACTGCGCAAACCGAGAAACGGCATTGCTGCCTCGGGCCAGATAACGTGCGTAATGCCTTCAAAGCCCGGCGCCGAGCCCCTCGATCCGGTTTGGCTGAGCTGCACATGACGCTCGAAGATTTCGCGGCGCAGTTCGGGCACAAACTTGTCGGATTGGCGAATACTGGGCTGCACGATCCGCACCTTGACGCCGGACAGGGCGCCTGGCCGCTGCAACGACAGGACCCACAGGCCATAGAGCCAGATGGCGAGCAAGGGAACGACCGTCAGTCCACCTACGAAGAGGAGGTCGCGCCGGTCCCTCGCCACGCCTCGCACCGACCGCTCCGCCCAGATGACGGCTGGCGTGGCAAAGACAAGTATGGTGATCAGCGTCAAGCCGTAAATTCCGATGACCGCCGAAACCTGCATGAATGACAGCGGATTGGTCAGGGCATAGCCGATCGTATTCCACGGAAATCCCGTGAACATATGCCCGCGCAAGTATTCCGCAGCCGAGATTGCCAAAGCCAGAGCCACGACCCTGAGGATCGGCGACCCCTGCAAACAAGCGACTGGTGCCAGGCAAACCGCTACGAACAGGGCCAGTCCGGCAGGCATTGCCGTGACGGCGAACGGCAACAACCAGGCAAAGACCTCAGCCTGTACCAGGAACGCTGAACCGATCCAGTAAAGACCGGCAAAAAAGTATCCGAATCCAAACCACCATCCTGCCGCGAATCCGCGCCACAGGAGCGCCCGACTCAATTGAAATCTCGGGGTCTCCGCATCGGTCGTCACGTGTTCAGGCGCAACGAGCCACACGAGCACCGGCAAAGTGACAAACAGAGCAGGAGCAGCGAAAAATGGCGGCATGGCCAGCACTGAGGCGGCCCCAGCGGCTCCGGCAACCGCAAACCGCCGAAAACCCCGGCACATCTTCACATAACCGGCAATCGTCGCCAGAATGCTGGCTGGTCTCATCGCATATCTGACAATCGGTTACCGTGTCCCCGGCCTGTCCGGCGCATGAGAGTAGTGTTCTTCCTTGGCGCCCGGCTTCGCAAGCCGGATCTTCAGTTTCTTGATGCGCCGTGGATCAGCGTCCAGAACCTCGAACTCGACGCCGGCAGGGTGCAGTACAAGCTCACCACGTGCAGGGATGCGACCGACAATCGAAAACACAAGCCCACCGATGGTGTCGATATCGGTCTCTTCGTCCGACAGCAAACGAACACCAAGCTTGCCCTCCATGTCATCGATCGGCGTCCGTGCCGTTGCGATCATGCCGTTGCTGCGGTCACCGGTGACTTGCTCCACATCGAGTTCGTCATGTTCGTCCTCGATCTCGCCGACAATCTCCTCGACTAGATCCTCAATCGTGACTAGCCCATCGGTGCCACCGTATTCATCGACAACAAGTGCCATGTGGCTGCGCGTGGACTGCATACGAATCAAGAGATTCATGGCGGGCATTGACGGCGGGACGTAGAGCACCGGCCGGCGCACTTTCGTCGCGCCAAGCGAGCTGGCCAGTGTGATGTCGTTCGCCTCCAACCGGACGTTTGAGGAGCTGCCCGCATTCTCCGACGCAACCTCTGCTGCCCCCGCGGCGGGCCCGTTAGCGGTTTCACTATCTCCAAAGGCCGACGTCGCACCCGATGACGTCGGCGTATCGACTTTGACGAGCCATTTGACGAGATCCTTCACGTGCACCATGCCGCGAGGATCATCGAGCGTGTCATGATAGAGCGGCAATCGCGAAACACCGGCTTCCACGAAAAGCTGAAGTGCCTGGCCGACACTGTCATGTTCGTCAATCGCGATGATGTCGGCGCGTGGAACCATGACATCTTCGATCCGCAACGTCCCGAACCGCAGCAGACGCAGGAGCATCGCCCGCTCTTCGACCGAAAACGTCTCAGGGCCCGCTTCATCGGCGCTCAGGGCGGCCTCGATCGAGTCCCGCAGAGTCTGCCCTCCGGACAGACCAAGCTTGCTCTTCAAGGCAGCCAGCCAGCTGCCGCCGTTGCCGGCGACGGATCCTACGCCGTTGTTGCTGTTAGCTGTATTGTTGACTTCTTCATTGGCCGGACGTGTTGGCTCAGCAGACATGTGTCAACGTTTTCATCATCCAGACATTACGCCGGACGATCAAAAACCTCCTCGTTGGGGTGGGAAAGGAAGGGATCGGGAATTGCAAGTCGAGCCAGAACCTCGACTTCGGCCCGTTCCATGATGGCGGCCTCAGCGTCGGTTCCATGATCGTAACCGAGCAGATGCAAGACCCCGTGGACGACAAGATGGCCGACGTGGTCGCGGAACGGAATACCCTTTTGCCGGGCCTCGCTCCTGATGGTTTCGCAGGCCAACGCAACGTCTCCAAGAAACCGGTGAGACGTCTCCGATGCAGCCCGCGATGCCGCAGGAAATGATAAGACGTTGGTTGGTTTGTCCTGATTGCGATAGCCCGCATTCAGGCGTCGCACCGTGGCGTCATCCAACAGCGCCAATGCTGCTGACGCTCCGCGCGCCTCGACCGAAACGACGTGCGGAATAGCAGCGGCGATCCGTGCCACAAGCAATTCAATCTCAAGACTAGGCCCCCAGTCCCCGGCTTCATGAACGCAATCAATCTGCAGCCTCTGGTCAGGGTCGCTATCACCATCTTCGGGTGCCAGTTCTTCCAACGGCGAACCGTCAACATTGTTTGTCATTGTCTTCGAGACGCAGATGCGGCGTCCTTGGCGTCATACGCTCCGACGATTCTGGCGACCAGATCACGCCGCACGACATCCGAGCCCTGGAAGCGGATCGACTTGATTCCATCAACGCCGTCCAACAGTCCCACTGCTTCGATCAAACCCGATTTTTGGCCCGCCGGCAAATCAATCTGTGACGGGTCACCCGTAACCACCATCTTTGATTCCTCGCCGAGACGGGTCAGGAACATTTTCATTTGCATGGTGGTTGCGTTCTGCGCCTCATCGAGGATCACGAAAGCATTGGCCAATGTCCGTCCGCGCATGAATGCCAGCGGCGCAATTTCAATGACGCCCGTTTCAATGTCCTTCTCAACCTTTTCCGGCGGCAGGACGTCGTACAAAGCATCATACAGGGGCCGCAGATAAGGATCGACCTTGTCGCGCATGTCCCCAGGCAGGAATCCGAGGCGCTCACCTGCTTCGACAGCTGGACGTGACAGAATCAAGCGGGCCACGAGGCCGCGTTCCAGGCATTGCGCCGCTGCCGCCACGGCCAGATAGGTCTTGCCGGTTCCGGCAGGACCAATGCCGAAGACGAGATCGACGTCTTGGATGGCCTTGATATAAGCCGATTGCGTCGGCGTACGCGCCTTCACGACGCGACGCCTGGTCGTGATCTCACCTTGACCAACCGCTCCTTTGTCGTCGGACTTGGCATGGCGGATCAAGCCGTCGAAATCGCCGGGGCCAATGTCGTCGCCATTGGCAACGCGTTCGTAGAGAACTTCGAGGACCTCGCGTGCGATCTCGCAGGCGGCCTCGGACCCCGCAAGCACAACAACATTGCCGTGGGCGTGCGCTTCGATGCCAAGACGGTCTTCGACGAGTGCCAGATGCGCGTCGTATTCGCCAAGTAGGCGGGGCAAGTGTCGGTTGTCCTGAAATGTCACAACCACGCGCTCTTTTGCTTGTGACTTGCTCAAACGGCCCAAACCGCGCGTTCCTGTCAATTCATGGTCTCCAACCAGCCTTTGCCATCATGTAGGTAGCGCCGAAGCCGACAAAAGACATTGGAACCCGATAATCTTCTTCTGTGTCCATAGCAGGCCCTTGCATAGCGCCATCTCACGCCGCGCGCACGATACCTGATAGAGAGTTCTTTGTTGCGGTCGCGATTTCCACAGGGTGGATCTGGCCGAGCATCTGCTGTCCGGCGTCGGCGTGTACCAGTTGCAGATACGGCGAACGGCCGACCAGCTGCCCGTCGGCGCGGCCGGGCTTCTCAAACAAGACTGGGAAAGTTTTTCCGACACAGCTTGCATTGAACAGACGCTGCTGGCTTTCAAGTACGGCTTGAAGTTGTTGCAACCGCTGCGATTTTTCACTCTCCGGCAACTGATCATCCAAGGTTGCTGCCGGCGTGCCCGGCCGCGGGCTGTACTTGAATGAGAAGGCGTGCGCAAATCCTATGGTATTGACCAAATGCAGCGTTTTCTCGAACTCGGCCTCGGTTTCCCCGGGAAATCCGACAATGATGTCGGTTGACAGCGCGATATCCGGCCGCGCAGCGCGAATCTTGTCGATGACCGTCAGATAGTCGGCGACGGTGTGCTTACGGTTCATTGCTGCCAGGATACGATCCGATCCCGCCTGAAACGGCAAATGCAGATACGGCATGAGCTTGGGATTGTCCCGATGCACCTGGATCAAATCATCGCTCATATCGCGCGGATGACTCGTTGTGTAACGCAATCGGTCGATACCCTCGATCGCACTCAACTCGTCGATGAGCTGAGCCAGCGTTCGCGGTTGCCCGCCGGCGTCCTCGCCGTGATAGGCATTGACGTTCTGGCCGAGCAGTGTGATTTCGCGGACGCCGCGGGCGACGAGTGCCCTGGCTTCTGCCACCAGTTGAGACGTTGGTCGCGAATACTCCATGCCTCTGGTGTAGGGAACGACGCAAAACGTGCAGAACTTGTCACAGCCCTCTTGCACGGTCAGGAAGGCGGATGACAGCCTTGGGCCGCTGCGCTGCGGCAGTCTTTCAAACTTGTCCTGCTCGGGAAACTCGACGTTGACGATTTTTCCGCCGACGCGTTCCACCCTATCAACAAGTTCAGGCAGCGTATGATAGGATTGCGGACCGACGACAATGTCGACGATCGGGGCTCGATCTATCATTTCATCGCCTTCGGCCTGGGCGACGCAACCGGCGACGGCAACTGTCGTACGCCGACCGGCACGATGGCGCTGATCCCTGACCTGCCGCACCCGACCCAGTTCGGAATAGACCTTCTCCGCGGCTTTTTCCCTGATGTGGCAGGTGTTCAGAACGATGACGTCCGCGTCCAGCATCTCCGATGTTTCGAGATAGCCAGCAGGTACCAGCGACTCAATCATGCGTTCGCTGTCGTAGACATTCATCTGGCAGCCATAGCTCTTGATGTAGACCTTCTTGGTCTGCAGCATCGTGCCCTCACTGATCGCCTGTGTTTTCAAGCCGTTCATCATGTGGCCCTGCTGATGCAAATCCCGTATCCGCACGACAGCCTCGTCCGAGAATTCAACGGTTAAGGTTAGCAAACCGCCCTATGTTTGTCGCACTGCAACATGAAGCGGCGCATGAGCGCACCACCCAGTCTGTCGCTTAGCACGAGTCTTGGCGGGTGAAATCGTATTTTCGACCCCTTGAAACGCGCCCGTTGACATGTATCTCAGCGGCCACGCAGGGTCGTCGCGACGTTGTCGCGAACGCGCTGTTCCGTAATTTGGGCCAATTCCTTGCGGTTGGCGAATGTTTCGAAGGACTCGGGCGCACCGATTTTGATGTGAACATCGATCGGGCCGGCTTTTAGCAATTGCCACGCATGTCCACCCATTTCCATATCTCCGTACCAGCCGATCAGGCTGCGGTCCGCCCGCCCCAACGGCACGCCGTGGATGTGCGTGTAGACGAGCGACAACGTCTGTACATCGACTTGCGGACCAGACTTCGCGGCATCGGATTGGACAAACGCTGGCGACAGGAGCGCTGACTTGAACGGTAGGACGCGATTGCCATCAGTGGACGTGCCTTCGGCAAACAGGACCAATACGTCACCGTCTTCAAGCCGCCTGCGCATTTGGCTGGAGACGGTGCCGACATCGGCGCGCCGCGTTCGGTCAATGAACACTGTGCGCTGAAGTTTGGCCAACCACGAGACGAACGGCCATTTGCTGACCTCGCTCTTGGCGACAAAGGACAACGGTGACAGTGCCGATAGCACCGGGATGTCGAGCCAGGACACATGGTTCGAGACCAGCAGAACCCGTCGTGATTGCGCGATCTCACCTTCGACCTTGAAGCGGATTCCAAGTAACCGGCAAACGCGTCGGTGATACCAGTGTGGAAAGCGGCGCGCCTGATTTGGCGCAAGCTTCAACAGAGCCCACTGAACCGGCATGCACGGCACCGTCAACAGCATGAAACCCGTCAGGATCGCAACGGCACGGAACGGAGCGCTAATCCAGGAGCGACCGGTAAACGGGATCTGACCGCCGGCGGGGGTCTCGGGTTGTCTTTGTGGCGGTAAGTTGGTCAACGCAAACCCATGGGTGTCTGTTCTAACGGCACGTCCTCGGTCAGGGGCGGTATTTCGAGATCCTTGCGCATGACCCAGGCGTCCGAGCGTCTTCCGTTATGAATCTTGTAGTATTGCTTGCGGATTCCAACGCGGCGAAAACCCAAGCGATGGTAAAGGCGGACTGCAGGTGCATTCGTACCATCTACTTCGAGGAAGAGCGACAAAGCGCGGCGTGCCGTGAGCTCGCTAAGCAGAGCAGCCATGAGCTGATGACCAACGCCGGACCCGCGATAATCGGGCAGAACACCGATCGACAGCAATTCGGCTTCGAAGGAGAGCGCCCGGGCGATGAGGAAGCCGACGCTCTGGCCGGCTAACTGCCCCGTGAGCCCAATGGCACCCGGACCTGTTAGCAGCGCCCGAATCTCCTCCGGCGACCAGGGCCGTGCAAAGGTCGTCCCGTGAAGTCCGGCAATCGGTGTCGCATCATCGGGCCCGGCTGGGCCAATCTCAATGTTCATTGCTCGCGCCTTCGAACTGATTTCCCGGTCTGAGCTTTGGCATCGGGTGGACGCAGATAGAGTGGCCGCAACTGTGTGGCTTCTTCAAGATGAACGTCGAACAGCGCTGAGGCGTTCGGCAGGAGGTTCACGGGGCCGACCATCACTGTCAGGCCGTGCCGCGCCGCGGCATCCCTCACAGCTTCTGCTCCCGACCCTACGGCGACAATGGGGCATTCGCTCGGGAGTTGTGCGACGACATCATCGGCACGCGTCAAGATCGCGGCTCCGATGGCCGGCAGGGCCGGATCCGAAAAACACTGGACATAGAGCTGCCCGCGGCGGGCATCGACACAAGCGGCGATCACACCGTGTTTGCGATCAGGCATAGTGTCAGGCGCGGTCCGATGTGCAATCGCGGCCATCACAGCCAGGCTCGTCGAAGCATAGACCGGCAGTGTGCCGGCTAGTGCCAGTGCCCGTGCCGCGGCCACACCGATTCGAGTCCCGGTGAACGTACCCGGACCAACGGTGACGGCAAGCGCATCCAAGGCGTCGAATTCGAAGGCGGCTTCTTGCAACACGTCTGCGATCATTGCGACCAAGCGTTCGGCGTGGCCCGTGGTCATCGCCTCGAAGCGTTCGATAGTCTGCGCCGCGTGGCAACCGCCTTCGGATGCCACGCGTAAGGCTGCCGAACAGGCCGCAAAGGTCGTGTCGATCGCCAAAATGTTGCGCGGGAGAGTCATCAGGCGCGGTGCCGCCCTTCCTCATACGGTGTGAGCTCAGGCAATTTCGGCAATATCGGAGAACGCAAACCGCGGCAACCGCGGATACACGCCCGATGGGTCGCCGTACCCGATGTTGCAGAGGAAGTTGGATTTGATTGCCGTGCCGGCAAAAAACGCACCATCGACCCCCGCATTGTCGAAGCCCGACATGCCGCCGACATCGAGGCCAAGCATGCGCGCCGCGATCATCAGATAGGCGCCTTGGAGTGTGCCGTTGCGAAACGCCGTCTCCTTGACCAGCTCATCGTTTCCGGTGAACCAGGCCTTGGAATCGTCGTGCGGAAACAGCTTTGGCAAATGATCGTAAAACGCCAGGTCGTAGCCAATGATCGCGGTCACCGGCGCCGTCATCGTCTTTTCGGTGTTTCCGCTTGAAAGATGCGGCCGTAGGCGTTCCTTGGCGGCAGCGCTCTTGACGAATATCAAGCGCGATGGCGAGCAATTCGCACTGGTCGGACCCATCTTCATGATATCCACGATCTGACGCAGCTGCTCATCGCTCACCGGCCGATCCTGCCATTTGTTTTGTGACCTGGCTTCGACCAGTAGCTGGTCGATGACCGCTTGATCGATCACGCCCATTTCCATTGTTCCCATTGATGCGCTGTCGGTTGGTCGGGGATGGTCGGCGATAAAACGTGCTGTCCACTGCGCGGCAGCGGATCAGTCAATCTCGCCTGTTTTCCAAACGTCGGCTCAGTCCAAGAAAATGCGCCTCAGGCTGCTTCCACGGCCTGGACTTCGGGGCAGAAGTGGCGCAGCAGGTTCTCGATGCCGTGCTGCAAGGTTGCCGTCGAACTGGGGCACCCGGCGCAGGCGCCGCGCATGCTCAAATAAACGACACCGTCACGAAAACCGTGGAACGTGATGTCACCACCGTCCTGCGCCACGGCGGGGCGCACACGTGTATCCAGTAGTTCCTTGATCGTCGCAACGACCTCGGCATCCTCAGGATCGAAGCTTCCTTCCGAGACGTCATTTGCTCCGGCAGCGCCCGCGGCCGAGTCGCCGGAGGCGTAGTGATCCATGATGGCGCCCAGAATGGCCGGCTTCATGTGCTGCCACTCGCCATCTTCCTTGGTGACAGAGATGAAATCCGCACCCAGAAATACCCCTGAAACGCCCTCGATATCGAAGAGCCGCTGACCGAGTGGGGACTGTCCCGCCTCCGCTCGTGTGCGATAATCCGCGGTTCCGTCGGACAAGACCTGGCGGCCAGGCAAGAACTTCAATGTCGCCGGATTTGGCGTCGGTTCGGTTTGTATGAACATCGTCGGCTGCCCTTATGGATCGGTCATCATGAAAACCTGAGCTGTGGAGTCAGGATTAATCTTTAGAATAGTTCTAGGGAACCAAGATTCAAGCGATTCATCGCCTCATCCTGATTTTTCTGACGTCTCGCGACGAAACGGTCCGTATCGCGCCGTCTCTGCTTGGTGCGGCTGTTGCGGCTAAGGCGATATTGCCAGACGTCAGCAATCAGAGTCTGTCGGTTCAGTCGAATAAAGACATCCAGCGTTCGGCTCAGGCGAGCGCCATGACGTCGTCCAGGGTCAGATCGCCGGGCACAATCGTGATCGGCACCGGAAACGTGCCCGCCTCCTTGCCGGCGGCAAGCGAAGAGACCAACGGGCCGGGGCCCTTGGAGTCCGTCGCGGCACCCAGGATCAGAATGCCAATATCTTCATCTTCCTCGATTTCGGCGGCGATTTCATCGCGCATATTGCCTTCTCGAATGCGCTCCGCGCACTCGACCATGTCGAGACCAGCGTTGACCAATTTCCGCCTGAACAGGCGAAACAAGGCCTTGGCCTTCGACGTTTCCTCTTCTCGCTGGACGTCCTTGACGCCCATCCAGTGCTGGAAGTCCTGCGGCTGAATGATGTACAGGATTTGCAGTATGCCACCGACGCGTTTTGCTCGGCTGGCTGCGAAGAACAGCGCAGCATCGACTTCGCTGCTCTCGTCAGCGATGACAAGGAATTTGCGTGTGTGGCCTTCTTCGAAGGCGCGGCGTCGTCGTAGGGTTGCCATATGCTATGCTGCCATGTGTCGCAAAGGTGGGCAATCACGAACTTTGAACAGCGCTCAACGTGCGTCAAGCGCCATTCGGTGGGCATCTAGGCGCCAATCATGCCAATGATGTCCTTCACTTCCGACATGATCGGGTTTGCGATTGTCAGTGCACGTTCGGCGCCATCACGCAATATCTGATCGATCTCACTGGGGTCTTCAAGCAGGCGGCGCATCTCGGCTCCGATCGGTCCGATTTTTTCGACCGCCAGCTCGGCCATGGCCGGCTTGAATTGCGAGAACTGGGCGCCACCGAAGTCACTCAGCACCTGTTCGACGGACGTTCCAGCCATGGCAGCGTAAATACCGACGAGGTTTTTCGCTTCGGGCCTCGTCTCCAAACCCGCCGGTTCCGATGGCAAGGGTTCCGGGTCCGTCTTGGCCTTGCGTACTTTGTTGGCAATCTCGTCCGCACTGTCGGTCAGGTTGATCCGCGACATTTCTGACGCCTCGGACTTTGACATCTTCTTGGTGCCATCGCGCAAGCTCATGACGCGGGTCGCCGGCCCGGTAATGACTGGTTCTGGCTGCGGGAAGAATATGCCGTCCTCATAACCGTGAGCAGAAATCTCATCGGCGAAATCGTTATTGAACTTCTGAGCGATATCGCGCGACAGCTCCAGGTGCTGCTTCTGATCATCGCCCACCGGGACGTGGGTTGCGCGATAAATCAGGATGTCAGCAGCCATCAGGTTCGGGTAGGCATAGAGACCGACAGACGCGTTTTCACGATCCTTGCCGGCCTTTTCCTTGAACTGGGTCATGCGGTTGAGCCAGCCCAATCGCGCGACGCAGTTGAACACCCAGGCGAGTTCGGCGTGCGGCGGCACCTGGCTCTGATTGAAGATAATTGACTTCTTGGCATCGAGACCGCAGGCGAGATAGGCAGCAGTAACCAACCGCGTCGCCTGACCCAATTCCGCCGGTCCGCCCCAGACTGCGCGCGCCTGCGTAATGGCATGCATGTCCACGACGCAATAAATGCACTCGTGCGTTTCCTGCAGCTTGATCCACTGCACCATGGCACCGAGATAGTTCCCTAGATGCAATGCGCCGGTTGGCTGCATGCCGGAAAACACGCGCGGCGTGATCGCTGGCAGTTTCGTCATTGTTCATTGTCCTTCGGAATTGACGCCGCGTTATTGCCCGATGACGGCCTTTGTGCAAGTGCCGTCTGGCATTGCTGGCCAGGACGCACGTGGCGCGCGCTAAGAGCCTCGTCGCAAAAGCGTCTGCAAGCGGAATGTGCCTGTTGCCAGCAGGATGCTGAAATAAATGACGCTGCCGCCCAATACCAGGACGACCAGGCCCGCAATACGCTCAGGCAAAGCCGCTGATGCTGTCGTCAACGGCTCGAGATGAGGCATCGCCAGCAGAATGGCCCCGCCCATCGCGACACTGGCGAGGACAATGTAGAGCAGACTCCAGGTCAGGCTTTGATCCCAGACGAACTCGCGATTGCGCGCCAGGACCCTCCACAGTGACAGAGCGTTCATCCAGCCTGCCGCGGACGTCGCCAGCGCGATACCCACGTGCGGCATCCATCCCCATGACTGGAACACAAAAAACAGCGCCAGCGAGCCAACGACATTGACGACCACCGAAGCTGTCGCAAACCACATCGGCGTCTTGGTGTCCTCGCGCGCAAAGAAAGCCGGTTGGAACACCTTGATCAACACGAATGCCGGCAATCCCAGGGCAAAAGCCTGAAGCGCGGTGGCCGTCGCCGCGGTATCTGCTGCCTTGAATGCACCGTGCTCGAACAACACGCTGACGATCGGCTCGGCCGCGATGCCCAGCGCCAGTGATGATGGTATGGTCAGCATCAATGCAAATTCGAGCGCGCGGTTCTGGCTCTCAAGCGCGGCCCCCGCATCTCCGGCGCGCAACTGGCGCGACAAGTCCGGCAACAAGACAACGCCAATGGCAATTCCGACGATGCCCAGCGGCAATTGATAGAGCCGATCGGCAAAATAGAGATACGAAACGGCGCCGGCCTGAAGCGACGCGATGATCGTGCCGATGACGATGTTGATCTGCGTCACGCCGCCGGAAATGATGCCGGGAATGCCAAGAGTCACCAGACGTCGCATGCCGTCGGTGTAGCGCGGCACACGGAAGGAGAGGTGCAATCCGGTGCGACGCAAGGCCATCCAAAGCATGGCAAGTTGCGCGACGCCGGCAATTGCGACGCCTGCCGCCAAGATGAATCCTGCTTCGGGGCGATTGGAGTAGCCGAGCGTGATGGCCAAAACAATCGCTGAAATCAAAACAATATTCAGAACAATCGGTGCTGCAGCGGCGGCCCAGAACCGCTTGTAGCTATTGAGAACCCCGGACAGTAACGCGACCAGCGACATACACAGCAGATACGGGAAGGCAATCTGCGACAGCTGGACGGCGAGGTCGTACTTGTCCGGAGTTTGTGCAAACCCTGGCGCCAGCACCAGCATCAACCATGGCATTGCGAGCATCGCGGCGACTGAAAACAAGACCAGAACGAAGCTCAGGCCGGATAGCGCCTCCTCGGCAAAGCGCTGCGCGTCGTCTTCACCATCGGCCTCGAGCTTCCGTGCAAACAAGGGGACGAATGCCGCGTTAAAGGCCCCCTCCCCGAATAAGCGCCGAAACAGATTGGGAAAGCGGAAGGCAACAAAGAACGCGTCGGCAACAAGTCCTGTGCCGAGTGCCGCCGCTATCAGTATGTCTCTCGCGAAACCCAGAAGCCGGCTGACCATTGTCAAGCCGCCCACCGTCGCAAACGCTCGGTACAATCTCATGCTGCGGCGCATAGCCGACCGCTGCCGGCAGGGCAAGGCCCGATATCCCCTATATGAATTGCCATGCCCGCTCCAACCGCCCAAACTCAGTCAATAGCAACATCGAGCCACCTCATTCTGGTACGGCGATTCTGGTGCGTTCGCCGAACAGACAGGCATTACACACGAAGCAAAGGACGCCGCATGTCGACATCAGACCTGCCGGAAGAGCTCAAAGTCATCCCGCAAACGATCGACTCACCCGACAACCGCATGCCCGCTCTGGTCGAGGAAGATCTGTCCGACGCCCAAAAGGCCGCAATCGCGATGTTTGAAGCCCAGCGCGGCCGGTCGATCGGCGGACCATTCATTCCGCTTCTTCGCAGCCCAAAGGTCTTCGAGATCGCGATTCAAATGGGCTACTATCTGCGTTACGAAACGGATCTCCCCCCGAAGCTAACCGAACTTGCCATTCTGATCACGGCGCGCCGGTGGTCGCAGAATTACGAGTGGCACGCACATCGCCTGATCGGGGAGAAAATTGGTCTGTCTCCCGCGATTATTGAGGCAATCCGAGAAGGCCGCCGACCGCAGGGCATGAGTGACGACGAAGAACGGGTCTACGACTACTGCACCGAATTGCACCGAAACGGCCAGGTCAGCGATTTTACCTATGATCGCATGCAAGAACGGTTCGGCGACCAAGCGATTATCGAATTCTCGACAATCTGCGGCCACTACTCACTGCTGGCGATGGTCATGAATGCCGTGCGAACGCCGCTCCCGGTCGGTGCCGAAAAGGAACTCGAAGGATTTCCCGGTTGAGCAGTGAGCGCCTGAAAGAACACACTAGATTGGGAGGATATGATGGACCTTGGTCTCACAGGCCGTACCGCCCTGATAACCGGTGCCTCGAAAGGTATCGGCTACGGCGTTGCCGAAGCGCTCGGTCGCGAGGGATGCAACCTGCACATCGTGTCCCGCGATGCGCAGTCACTGGAGGCGGCCGCCGAACGCTTGCGCAGCGAGACGGGCGCCACGGTGAGCGCGCATCCAACTGACCTTTCGATAACCGGGGCCTCCGAAACGCTACTGGCGGCGATTGGCGCTCCGGATATCCTGGTCAACAATGCGGGTGCTATTCCAGGTGGCAATCTCGCGGCCATCACGGAGGATCTCTGGCGCGAGGCCTGGGACCTCAAGGTGTTCGGCTACATCAATATGGCGCGCCAGTTTTATGCGGCCATGAAGGAAAAGGGCGGCGGTGTCATTTGTAACGTCACCGGTCTCGCGGCCGATAGAACGGACTATTCCTATATTGCCGGCACGTCCGGTAATGCCTCGTTGAACGCATTTACAAAGGCCCTTGGCAGCTACAGCCTGGAAGATGGCATTCGCGTCTTTGCCGTCAGTCCCGGCCCTGTTGAAACGGAGCGATTGATTACCCTGATGAAAACCAAGGCGCAGGCGGAAACCGGTTCGGAAGACAACTGGCAGAGCTATCTTGGCGGTATGCCGTTGGGGCGGGCCGCGTCGGTGGCCGAAATTGCCGATGTCGTTACGTTCCTCGTCTCGGACAAAGCGTCATATGTCTCAGGAACAGTACTCAACGTCGACGGCGGGCATGGCTCGCGCAGCGGCAGCTTCACGTGATTGGAGCCGACATGTCCGACATTGAACTTCAGTACGTCGCTATGGGTGCCGGGACGCCGGCAATCGTGTTCATCCATGGCTATGCCAGCGGTCCGGAGGATTGGGCGCCGCAGGCCGAATTCTTTGGCGGCCGCCACCGCGTCGTCAGTGTGGCACTGCGCGGCCACGGCACAAGCGAGCGCGGAACCGCTGAGATGACGATCGAACAACTCGCTGCGGACTGTCTCGCCGTCTTGGAAGCCCAGGGAATCGATCGCGCCATTCTGGCCGGCCACAGCATGGGCACGCGCGTCGCCATTGAAGGCCATCGCCAAGCGCCGGATCGCGTTTGCGGTCTGATCCTGCTGGACGGCAGCAACGCAACCGCTTTGACGACGCTTGATGACGCCCTGGGCCATTTTGACAGAACAATCGCGGAACGGGGCTATCTCGGCTTCGCTGAGCCGTTGTTTGCGCAAATGTTCTTCGATCCCAGGCACGACACCCTGAAGCAGAAGTTGGTCGCTCGCGCGTTGAATGTTCCGGAGGAGACTGGCAAACCATTGTACCAGCACATGATCAGGTACGATGCCGGTGTCGTGCCGGGCGCGCTCCAAATGGCCAATGTGCCGATCCTCGTCATCCAGTCGACGACCCGGAGCGCGACCGGAGCGCGCCGGACACTCGAACCAGGTGAGGTTGGTGTCTACGAAAACTTCGTTCTGCGGCATGCGCCAGGCGCCGACATCGTCGCCATGGCGGGGCTCGGCCATTACACCATGCTCGAGGCGCCGGCCGAGGTAAACCGGACCATCGAGGAATGGATGGTCCGGCATCACTTGCGCGCGTAGACCTGCGCCGTCGAATGATGAGGATGGCCAGGATAGTACCACGGCGATTGCTCGCTATCCCTTGCCGCCGAGATATACTGGGTCA
The DNA here is from genome assembly GCA_051009955.1 of Hyphomicrobiaceae bacterium. Classification (GTDB taxonomy): domain Bacteria; phylum Pseudomonadota; class Alphaproteobacteria; order Rhizobiales; family Hyphomicrobiaceae; genus Tectiglobus. The sequence goes on from JBPCWB010000102.1 coordinate 19,377, forward strand.
GACACAGGTGTTGGGAGAAGAGTTATGGATTGGGCGGGCCTCGCGAACGAGCTTGAGACTTTACTGAAGCTGCGATCCATCCCGTTCGGGATGAAGATGTTCGAGTCGGCTGCGGAGATGGAGGCCATTCCTCGTATCCGCCGTCCGGACGCTGTCCACACGCTGGATCAAATCGTCGGTCAGGCTTCGCGCCTCGGCCGCACGGTGGGGATCACATCGGATGATCTTGTTGGCGCGCAATGCCGTGCCGTCGTTGGCCTCGGCAAGGCCAAGGACCCGGCATGGCGGTCCGGCAAACACATGGTTGGTGTTTGGTTTGCAGACGAAGACGGCGCTTCGAAGCATCAGGCGGCCATGCATTGTGTCGAGGATGGTATCTATGAGGCCCTCGCGGTGTCTCCGCTGTCGTCCGGTCGTCTCGACCCGCCCGACATCGTCTTGTTCTATGCCACCCCTGGCGCCATGATGTATTTCATCAATGGACTGCAATGGTCCGGCTACAAGCGGTTCGACTGGTCAGTCGTCGGTGAGTCAGCCTGCGCCGACAGTTGGGGCCGAGCCCTGAAGCTGCGCGAGCCGTCCTTGTCGATTCCCTGTTTCGCCGAACGCCGCTATGGCGGTGTTCTCGACGATGAGATGCTGATGGCTCTACCGCCCGACCATCTGGAAAAAGCAATTGCGGGAATGAAGGCGTTGGCCAAGAACGGCTTTCGGTATCCTTTTGCCCAGTATGGCATCCAGCAGGACGTGCGGGCCGGGATGGCGGTCAGCTACGGCGCGCGCAGTTGAAGCCGGGAGATAGAGGCATGGGCAAAGGCTTCCTGATCAATGTAGCGTCATCGCTGAAGCTATCGGATGCGACAACAATCGCCGACGCAGCGCTTAAGGCCGGACGCGACGCCGATCTCTTGCCGCTGACAGTCGCCGTGCTCGACGCCGGCGGCAATCTGGTGGTGTTCAAGCGCGAAGATGGCTGCGGGATCGTGCGCGGCGACGTTGCCATCGGCAAAGCTGCCGCTGCGCTCGGCATGGGCGTGTCGAGCCGCACCTTGCGCGACCGACTCAAGGAACGGCCGGCCTTCCAAGCGGCCATTTCCGCAGCTTCGGATGGCCGTTTCGTCGCCGTGCCCGGCGGCGTTTTGATTCTCGATGACGGCGGCAAGGCGATTGGCGCCGTGGGCATTAGCGGTGACGCATCGGACCGCGATGAATACGCCGCCATCGCCGGGATCCAGACGTCGGGATTCGCCAGCCATCCGGAAAGTCCGAACGACAACTGGCAGGACGCCAGTCTGTAGCCAGGCTCAGTTCAGCGGTCTGGCGGTCTCATGGATGTGCATCCAGAGCGGTCGCTGGGCATCGTCCGGCCATTGGAACAGCACCGTTGAAACACGATCGTTACGCGAAGGTGTCGTGTTGCGGGCACCACTTTGGTGTTCGACGTAGGTCGCCAGGATCAGAGACCGACCGTGATCGACGAACCGCACGGCGACATCGGATATGCTGATCTGAAAGTCCGGATTGACGCCATGGGCGGCTTTGATTGGTTGCAATAAATCGGCACTCGTCAGCGTCTGACCGCCGGGTTGAATGTTGACGATTTGGTCGTGCAATCGATCTCTGAACCCCTCATTGAACACCTGCTCCGAGTTTTCCAGCTCACCTCGAAACCAAGCTGCGATGAAGTCGTGCAGGGCTTCAATCTCGCGAGTGACAAGGGTCAAGATTTCGTTATCGTCGCGATCTGACATCGAGCGGCCTTCCTATGATGGGCCTTACGATACTGCTTGGCCTGATGTGCTCGCTGGTGTGTCTCCGACTCATGGCTTGGGCCGACGACGCTGAGTCGATAGGGTGACACAATCTGTGCCGATTTTCACGTTCGTCTTTAGTCAATCATTCAGGGCAAACGCGTTATCTCCGACAATGGGCAACACAAGGACTCGTCGGCCGGCGGCCATGCGACGTTGTTCGTCTTTTTGACAGTCTGCATCGATGCGATGGGGATTGGGATCATCGTACCGGTGATGCCGAATCTCATACAGGAGCTGACGACTCTCGGTCTTGACGGGGCGGCAATCTGGGGTGGCTGGCTTTCGTTCTCCTACGCCATCATGCAATTCCTGTTTGGCCCGATCGTCGGCAATCTTTCGGATCGATTTGGTCGGCGCCCCGTCTTGCTGGTTTCGCTTGCCGTGCTGACCGTCGACTATCTCATCATGGCTCTGGCGCCAACATTGCTGATCCTGTTCATCGGACGGATCATGGCGGGCGTCGCCGCGGCGACGTATTCCACCTGCAACGCCTACGTTGCCGACGTTAGCGAACCGGCTGAACGGGCAAAAAACTTCGGACTGCTGGGCGCAGGTTTTGGCGTTGGATTTGTGATCGGCCCCGTGATCGGCGGGCTCGTTGCCGAGTTCGGCACGCGGGCGCCGTTCTATGCCGCTGCAGGCCTGGCGTTTTTGA
>JBPCWB010000103.1:0-5465 GCA_051009955.1 Hyphomicrobiaceae bacterium
GCTCAACGTGGGATGCATCATCCAACCACATTCTCAAGAAGACGGCGGTTTCAAATCTGACCGGATCGCGATCGGCGCAGGCTGCACGCTGGGTATTGGATCATGGGTGCACTACGGCGCCAAAATGGGTGACGGGGCGCAGCTGGAGCCGGACGCATTCCTAATGAAAGGCGAGGAAGTATCCCCTAACACGCGTTGGGCCGAGAACCCTGCCAAAGAAATTGGAGGGTGACCAAATGGACAATTCAGCAAACTGCAGATCAAATAACCTGCGATCGTCGCGATGTCGTAGATTGCAAGATTTCTTGCGATGGGCTTCCTTTAATGTCCCGAAACGCTTGGGCCTGTTCCCGGTGAGACAGCGCCCGACCGAGAATGGATTATTACTCTCAGCAGCATTCCCGAGGCAAACGCGCCGCGCCGCAGTAAAAAAATGATGGAGGATAGTGCGATGACAGAGATGGTCAGTTTAGGCCGCGAATACTGGGCCAACGCAATTGGCGCCGGTGAAGCCACTACTATTCCACGATGGACGCAGAATCCAGTTAAGGGAATTGCAGCGATTGAAACCATGGTTTCTGATGAGCTGGCGACAGCTTTGCGCGACTACTCTCAAGCGGTCGCCATACCTGTCCAAACCCTGTTTCTGGCAGCGCATGCAAGGGTGCTAGCAGCCTTGTCTGGCGAGTTGGAAGTCACGGCGGCGTACCTGGTGGATGAAAGCACCCGACCGCTACCATGCCGATTGAATGTCGAACACGGCTCGTGGCAAACGTTCGTGATGGATGTCGATCGTCGGGAGCGTGAGTTGCTATCGCATTCGGAGTATTACTTGCACAATTTTGGCAAGTGCGACGCAGCATTTGAGACCGTATTTGCCGCAGGTGGCGAAATGCGTGAGCTCGATGCGAATGCCGTGCTTTCCTTGGCCATATCAGAACAGCAGGAAAACCTCAGGCTGCATATCCAATATCGGACCGAAGCGTTCGATGCCGAGAGCGCAAACAGAATCGCCGGTTATCATCTGACCGCTCTGAAGCAGATGGTCGCGGAACCCAATGCTGATCACAAGATGCAGAGCCTTCTTTCAGCTGAAGAACGTCATTTCCAGATTGAAGGGCTGGCAGGTCCATACCGCGAATTACCAGATCAACGTTTCCACGAACTGTTCGAAGAGTTTGTCGTGCAGCAACCGAATGCGGTGGCCGCCGAGTGCGGAGGCCGCATCCGGACCTATCGTGAGCTGAACAGCCACGCCAATCGACTGGGCCGGGCCCTTCTTGAAGGTGGCCTGCAGCCGGAAGATGTTGTCGCTGTCGTAACCCAGCGCAATCTCGACTGGTTGGCGTCAGCACTCGCGGTCTTCAAGGCAGGCGGCGTATACTTGCCTATCGAGCCTCATTTTCCCTCCGATCGCATCTCGAACATGTTGACGCGTGCCGCCTGCCGCTTCGTCGTGACCGAGCCGGGGAGCGACACGTCGCTGAACCAGGCTCTTGAAACAATGCCGAACACTTGGAAGTTTTTCGCAGCCGACGCATACGGCGAAGGCCATAGCGATGAGGACCTAGGTATCGACGTGGCCGCGGACCAAGCCGCCTACATCTACTTCACATCGGGTTCCACCGGAGAACCGAAAGGGGCAATGTGCGAACACGCAGGATTTCTTAATCACCTTTATGCGAAGATTGATGATCTCGGCGTTGAAGAGGGGCAGACGATTGCACAAATCGCTCCTCAATGCTTCGACATTTCGCTATGGCAGCTGGTTGCGGCGCTCATCGTCGGAGGGCGGACCCATATCGTCGAGCAGGACGTGGTCCTTGACGTCGAAAAGTTCGCAACCAAGATCATCGATGGCAAGGTCTCTGTCATGCAGGTCGTGCCATCGTATCTCGAAGTCCTGTTATCCTATCTTGAACAAAACAGCATTGAATTACCCGACCTTCACTGCGTGTCAGTTACGGGTGAGGCCCTCTCGAAGGAGCTGACCCAACGCTGGTTTGCCGCCAAACCGGATATCAAGCTCGCAAATGCTTACGGACTGACCGAGACCTGTGACGATACAAACCACGAGGTCATGGACCGGGCACCCGAAGGCAACCAGGTCCCGCTCGGCCCATGCGTCAACAACGTACATGTCTATGTTGTCGATGAACAACTCTCGCCGGTTCCGCTTGGGGCGGCAGGCGAAATTGTCTTTTCCGGAGTGTGCGTTGGCCGGGGCTACGTCAACGATCCGGACCGTACTCGACAGGCCTTCATTGACGATCCGTTACGCGAGGGCGAGCGGCTTTACAGGAGCGGCGATTTTGGCCGCTGGCGGCCGGACGGGAAGCTGGAGTTCCTCGGACGCCAGGACGCCCAGGTCAAGATTCGCGGCTTCCGGATTGAAATCGGCGATATCGAGAACAACCTCATGAGCGTTCCCGGCGTGCGCCTGGGCGCGGTGATAGTTGCCGAATCTGCTCCAGGCAGTAAGCAGCTCGTCGCATTCTACTCCGGAGAAGGGCCTATCGACTCCAAAGCCATTGCGCAGCCGTTGGCAGATGCTTTACCGGAATACATGGTTCCTTCCATCTTCCATTGGCGCGAAACACTCCCGCTAACAGCAAATGGTAAGATAGATAGGAAAAGCCTTCAGAAGCTCGCCGCCGAACTCAAGGATGAATCGGCAAGCTTCGATGCTCCCGCGACGCCGGCCGAACAGACACTCGCGGCGGCTTGGGCGAAGGTGCTTGGCGTGCCGACTGAAACCGTCGGCAGAAGTGATCACTTCTTCGACCGTGGCGGCACGTCGCTTTCGGCCGTGAAGCTGGTGATTGCACTCAAAAAACAGGTGTCGCTGAAGGATATCGCAGGGCACCCCGTTCTATCCGACCTAGCCGCCGTACTGGGCGGCGGCGACGACGCTGACGTAGGCCTACTGCAAAAACTGTCGGATGAAGACGTATCAAACGGCAACGCCTTGGTCTGCTTCCCGTATGCGGGAGGCAACGCCGTCAATTTCCAACCGATTGCTAAAGAATTGAAGGGCAGCGGAACGGCGGTTTACGCGGTTGAGCTTCCCGGCCATGATCTGTCGGAGAACTCCAGATCGTTCGCATCGATTGCCGAAGTGGTTGACCAAGTCGTCAGCGAGGTCATCGCCATTGGGCTCACAAGCGTTATGCTGTACGGTCATTCCTCCGGTGTCGCGCCGACGCTGGAGGCAGCGCGTAAGCTGCAGGCGAAAGGCGTGGACGTGCGCCGCGTCTTTCTGAGCGCGCAACTGATTGGCAGCGCGGCGGCGCGCCGAGCCGCGATCGAAGAATTGAAACAGCAGAGTAATACCGAAATCGCGGTCAAACTCCATAACCGCAGCACAGATGGCGCACTTCATGAACTGGATCCGCCGCGACTCGAACTTTTTGGCAAGATGTACCGGCACGACTTCGACGCCGCAAATCGCTACCTCGCGGACGTTCTCGAGAGCCCACCCGAGTCGAAACTATCAGCGCCTGTCACCGTTCTTGGGGCAGCAGACGACTCAGCGACAGCGGGACTGTCGCGCCGGTACCGCGACTGGCAAATCGTCGCGAGACAGGTCGACCTGCATGTACTCGACGGCGGCGGTCATTACTTCCTGCGAACACGGCCCAAGGAAGTCGCGAATATCATACTGCGCGCCGAATGAATGGTTTAGTTTGCTTAGGAAGATCAAGAGAAAGCAGAACCGATGACAACTTCCCCCCCATCACTATCAGATATATTGGAACTACAGCCCGGGAGACCTGCGCTATTGAACGTCGAGCAGGCGGGTGATGCTCTGAGTTGGTCCGGCAATCATAAGGACGAACTGCGTGCTGTCGTGGCTCAACACGGCGCGGTATTGGTGCGCGGACTCGGACTTCAAGACGCCTCACAAGTGAGTGACGTATTTCAGCACCTCGGCTCGAACCTGATGACCGAGATGGAAGCATTCGCGTCGCGCGAAAAATACTCAGACGGCATTTACTCGTCGTCGACCTGGCCAGCCAACCAGCAAATGTGCATGCACCACGAGTTGAGCTATGTGCTCGAATTTCCTGGTTTGATGATGTTTGCGTGTTTGGTGCCTCCAGCTTCCGGTGGCGCGACCGGTGTCGCGAATGCGACGAGCGTTTTGGAGGCCTTGCCCGAGGACCTTGTTGCGCGATTCGAAACGGAAGGCTGGATGCTGACTCGCAACTTTAATGATGACATCGGTGTTTCATTCGCCGAGGCATTCGGCACCGAGGACCAAAGTGAAGTCGAGAATTACTGCCGCACGAACGCAATCGAATTCGAGTGGCAATCCGACGGTGGGCTCCGTACCCGGCAGCTACGGCGCGCGGTTGTCAAGCATCCGCAGACTGGGCAACGCTGCTGGTTCAACCAGATCGCGTTCCTGAATGAATGGACGATTGAACCCGAAGTGCGGGAGTTCCTGGTGGACGTTTACGGCGCCGACGGGTTGCCGTTCAACTCACGTTTCGCCAACGGTGACGAGATCAGCCAAGACATCGTCCAGACAATCAATGAGGTCTACGATGCAAACACGGCGCGCGAGCCGTGGCAGGCCGGCGACTTGATGCTCGTTGACAATGTTCGCATGGCGCATAGTAGAGAGGCCTTCGAGGGAACACGCGAAGTCCTCGTGGGGTTGTCCGACCCGACGCGCTTGGTGGACTGAAGCAGCTCTAGCGCAGCGAGAACCGTGACCGATGCGCGCGATCTGGCTCGTGTGCGCTCGCAGAACACATGGCGACTGGGTTGCGTGGGCTTGTGGTTCATCGCGCGCGCCCTTGGATTGTAGAAGTGGAACAGCAAGTGGACCTGTCGCGAGATGAACGCGTCTGTCGGCTGCCTGCCAGGAGCGTTGGCATTAGGGTCTAGGCACGCTCCGCTGGCACGATAGAGGGCGAGCACCCCACCACCTGTTGCCAGATGCCAATTGGCGACCTAACCTCGGAGAAGAATCCAAAGATAGCGCGATTGGACAGCCTGCACTGTCTCAGCATTTGTAGTCGGAGCAAGGACGATGACCATCGAGAGCCCGAACACGAACCGCGATGCAAGCGGGGATTGGCGCCCCGCCGAACCAATCAAGGTCCCTCCGATTGTCTCATGGCCGCCGCGACCTCAGATCATTGCAAAATGGATGTTCGGGTTCCCGGGTTACCTGTGGCCCATGAACAGCATCTGGCTCGCGATTGCGCTTGTCACATGGGTATTCCTGACGCCCGAACCGGCCGCCATGAAGGCGTTTGAGCTTTGGTGGATCGCGCTCCTCTTCGCGCGCAATTTTGCTTTTGTCCTTGTGTTGTTTGGCGGTTTGCATCTCTATTTTTACGTTCTCAAGAAGCAGGGCAATGAGCGCAGGTTTTCTGACAAGCCATTTGCGACCAATACGAAGCGCTTCCTGTTCGGCGATCAGGTTCGTGACAACATGTTCCGAACGCTGG
>JBPCWB010000104.1:0-8969 GCA_051009955.1 Hyphomicrobiaceae bacterium
TGACAATTGCCAAAGCAAAAATCCATTGCCGCCAGGCGCGCCGATAAACGGCACCGGTCGCGCGCGCCACGGAATCACTAATTTTGTAGCTGGAACGGAACACCATTGACAGCGCCAGGATGCGCAATGGTTCGACAGCATCGAGCCACCGCGACCCTAGCAGCACCAGGACGACTTCTGGCGTCACCAGGCTAAGGACTCCGCTCGCTGGAAGGATGACCAATGCGCACGCGGCTGCGCCATTTCGATATGCGCGTGTCAATCTTTTGGGTTCAAGTTGAACCAATGCCATGGTTGGAAATAGGACGCGGTCAAGTACCCTTCCAACCAGCACGGCCGATGCATTCATGAACTGATACGCGTACCCGTAGACCCCCAGCGCTTGAGCGCCGAGCATGCGGCCAACCACCAATTTGTCACTTTGACTGGCAAGATAATTGCCGATTCGGGCAATGCTGAATCCGGCGCCAAAATACAACAGCTGCGCTGCCGTAGCGCCGTCGATCAGCGGCCTCTTCGCATGCGCTTGGCCAGAAAGCAGGAAAGTCGTTCGAAGAAGATGTTGAGTAAGATGGGCGCCAACCAAGGCCCAAACTCCAAAGCCCAGCCAAGCCAGTAAAGTGCCGACGATCAAGAACCCAACAGCGAAAGCGCCGGCGTCGATGCCAGAAAGAAACTGAAAACGCAGATTTCGCTGGGCCATTGACAGAGCCACGGTCGATGCGCCCTGAAAAACCAGCACAAGACAACCAGCTCTGAGAACAGATACCAGTTCAGGCATCTTGAACGCCGCCGAGAAGGCGGGCGCTCCAAACCAGACGAGCGCCGCCACGAGAAAGCTCAACAACAGCGACAACGTGAACCCGACCCTTATGTGCCTTTCTTCTAGCGTCTTGCGTTGTACGATCGCAGGGCCGACTCCAAGCTGAGAGAAGATGCCGCAGAATCCGAATACGGCCATCGCCACGACAAAAAGGCCAAACTCGCTCGGCGCCAGCAAGCGCGCTAGAATAATGAGAGAAACGATCTGAAAGAATGACTGGCTCGCCATGGCGAGAAACGTCCAAAATGCACCCACGAATGCAATTCCAGCTAATCCTTTACCTGGGCCTTCAATTGCATCGTTCTTTCGCTTCTTCATGCTACTTTGGTCGATTGCGCACGGTCGTGCGGTGCAGGAAGTACGGACTGATTTGATCTACAGAAGCATCCATGCTGGGCGCACTCCCCAACCGGCCAATTCGGGCTGGTATCCGCCCATCAATTCGGCCTCAACAGCGCAAAGATCTCGCCAGCGGCATTTCCGGCGGCGAGGGGCAAATGGTCAGGTTTGTCGTTGTCCACTTCGAGAACTTGCACTTTGTGTGATCCCAGGCGGGTCATAATGGATTCACAGGAGAGTTCGGCTCGACGGAGCAATTCATTGTCCGAGCGCCGACCATCCATGCGGCTCCGGCCTGCCGAACGTTGTGCCAACCTGCTCGAAACAGTTCTTGTCTTTGCACGCACCCAAATGATGGCGTCGGGCATCAGAGCATCCAGCTCCTTGCTGGCGAGGATCAGATCAAGCCAATTCGGCTTGCGGGCAGCAAATCCAATCGTCCAAATTGCCTGAGCCACCCCCTGATCCAGCAACACGACAGAGCTGCGGTCTCGTCGTCTCGCTGCAACGGATGCGATAAACAACCAATTGAACGCCGACCTGGCGAAATCCTGTGGTGACTCCTGTCGCGTGGCGATGATCTGCCGCAATTCCCTCACCGCGCCGACCGGTCGCGTAGCAGCATAGCGCACAAGACCGCAGCTCTTCCTGACCACGCGAGCAATTTGTCGGCATTCGTGATCGAGGACGTACGTCGACTCGCTCACGATCACACCCTCACCGCGCAACTGCTCGGCGACGAGCGGTGATATCGTGGACTTTCCGCAGCCCGGCACTCCAAAGAACTCGATCAACATGATCGCAGTACTCCCCACCGGTCATGCCTGACTGCATTCGATATAACAACAACCGTCAGTCGACCCGCCAGCCTATCGAAGACCTGCCCAGATGTGATCCGTAGCGACTTTGATCGGGATATGAAGCTAGCGTCCGTTAGCGCAGAGTGACACTGCGCAATGGGCTAGGCGATAACGCAAAATGGAGGCGAGAACCCTGCCACGATACCCATTCAGAATTTGGAACGCAGCGTCGGCGAATTCAGCCCGTCGAACGATTTCCGGTTCAACGTTTTGGGTCAACGTCTTAATCCATACCTTAAGCCCTTAGCCCTATCCTCGAAGGCGTCACCATCTACCTCTTTCGAGCGAGACCGCGCATCGGCCCCGGGCACGAGCTACCGCCGCCGACGCGCCAGTTCGGTCCTCTCGTAGCAGCCGCTGCAGTAGTCGAGGCAAAGCAGGAACAACTGACGCAACGGATGAAATCAGTTCATCCCCATTGGCCGATGCGACGTAACGCGCCAACAATGCAAACACGACAGGTATCCTTTCTTGACGATCCCGAGCGCACGATTGCTCCAATGCGCGAATGACGCGAAAAGCCGATACCTATTTATTTCGGGGCACCCATCCCTCATGGGCCTTTTCTTGATTGGACTTGAGCGCTTTAAAGGTCGTCCCTGTCGATACACCATTGAGCGGAATGCACTTTGGATGAATGATCGCAGTATTTAAGAAAAGTGAGGACTCAAAACTTGGGTAAGCACTGATAGATACCGGTCAACCCATTTGGATCAGCAGCGATGGGAAGCACCCTGAGGCCTCCAATTATCTTAATCGGCAACTACCGCTCCGGCACAAGTATTACGCAGAACTTGATTGGCCTACATCCGGACATTGCCACCTGGTACGAACCGAGGACACTGTGGCTCAGCGCAGATCCCTCAAGACCACACGACGAGTTTTACAGGTCTGATGCAAAAGGAAAAGTTGCATCATACATACGCAAGCAATTCCTGCTCTACCAGTCGCGACACGGCGGCCGCAGAGTCATGGAAAAGACGCCATCCAACAATCTTCGCGTCCCTTTTGTGGATGAAATATTCCCTGACGCAATATACCTGCACATCACACGAAACCCATTTTCATTCATAAGCTCCATGGAATATAAATGGCAACGACCTAAAACACTAAAAGGCTTGCGCCGGTCTCTCGAGGCAACGCCCTTCACGCAACTACCTTACTACGCGGCACAATTCGTACGAGATCATTTCAAGCGCAGAGTTTTGCGGCAAAAATACATCTCGATGTACGGCCCTCGATACAAAGGGATCGAAGACGATCTCAAAAGGTACAGCAAGCTGAGAGTGGTTGCAAAACAATGGGCCATCTGCAATCGCAAGGCTAGAGAAGATCTCGCCAAAATCGAAAGGTCTCGCGTCTTCTCGTTCCTCTACGAGGACTTGATGGCTAATCCCCGTGATCTATTTTGTGAAATCTACAATTACTTGAAACTGGAATATAATGACGGCATGCTTGAAGCGGCTCAATCGATGGTGGACCCCAAACGTCAAGAAAAGTGGAATAGGCTAAACCGACAGCTTCTCAGGGACGTTCTTCCTGAGATCGAAGATGAGATGTCGCATTATGGATACGACGTTCCGGCTTCACTTCATTGAACTAGGATGGGCAGATCGCCGCTCGAGATACGATGCAGAATGTTCGGTCATCCTGCGCTCATGCATCGAGGTCGGCGCTTAGATATTGCGCCGCACTTTGCAGGGCTTGTCCACTGCCCGGTTTATTCGCGCCAGACGCACGGCGACCACAAAATTCTCAGCCCAGCACCGTCAGATGTGGTCTCGACGGAGTTCGCGGCCACGTACTTGCTTACCTGTGACATGCATGCACGCGCGGAACGCCGGTCCCATTGACGTGTTCGACTTTGTACACCCAAAGGAGACAATCGCTACACTTAATTGCCGTACAAAAGGGGCATTCAAAGCGACTAGTATCAGCGTCACGACCATTAGGTAAATGCACCGTGTGTTGTTCTACAAACTGCTTGCACTCAGGGCACTCCGACACATGAAGAGTGACAACATTGAACTCCTTTGCACACTAGGTCCGGCGTCACAAAACGACCGAGTCATTCATTGGCTTGAGAGTATCGGAGCGACGTTGCTTCGAATTAATTTGTCCCATACCAAGATCGGCGACCTAGAACAGCTCGTCAAATACATTCAATCGCGCACCCGAGTCCCGCTTTGCTTGGATACGGAAGGTGCCCAGGTCCGCACCGGCCCATTGGTCGATGGCAAGATCGCCGTTCGGGAAAACCAGCTGTTGACAGCACATTCCCGGCCGGTGCGCGGCGATCAGTTCAATATCCGGTTCTATCCAGGTTATGTCGTCTGCCAACTTCGGGTCGGAGATCTCGTAAGCATCGATTTCAACGAAGTTCTTTCGCAGGTCGTGAAAAAAAAAGCAGACTGCGTCGTCCTGAGAATCTTAAACGGCGGTGAGATCGGGCAAAACAAGGCGGTCACAGTTCAAGGTAGTCTCGAGATGGCACCTTTGACCGCAAAGGATGTCGAGGCTATTGAAATCGGGCGAAACCTTGGCGTTCGCAATTTTGCACTTTCGTTTGCCAATCGCCCAGAAGACGTCGATTTTATACGCAAAAAGACAGGCGACCGTACGATCATCATTTCGAAGATCGAATGCCTGAATGGTTTGAGCAATTTGGAGGCGATTGCCAGGAAATCCGACGCTATCCTAATCGATCGCGGTGATCTCTCGCGAGAGGTCCCAATTGAGCAAATTCCCACCGTGCAAAAGTCGATCATCGAACGTACGAAAACGTGTGGAAAGCGGGTCTATGTCGCGACAAACCTACTCGAGTCTATGACGACTTCGCCCATGCCGACTCGGGCCGAGGTAAATGATATTTACAGCACGCTCAATGATGGCGCCAATGGTCTCGTCTTGGCCGGCGAAACCGCAATCGGGCGATATCCGGTCCAATGTGCCAAGATGGTCGTCAAAGTTGTTCAACAATTCCGGAAAGCAAGAGACCTGGCGAGTCACCCTGTTCCGACCTATCCGTCATCATTCTTGGACGCCACAGATCCCCACGGTGGGCGCCTGACGGCGCAGGCTCGCGAGGTTGCTGAGCAGACTGACATCAGTGACCTACCAACAATCGTCGTCCCAGACGATGAACTGACCGACGTCGAGCAAATTGCCAGTGGAACGTTTTCGCCGCTCACCGGCTTCATGGACAAAGACTGCCTGAAGAGCGTGTTGGAATGCAATCGTCTGCCCACCGGATTGGTCTGGACAATGCCAATTGTCCTCGCAGTGTCCAAAGAGACAGCTGGACGTTTCCAAAAAGGTGAACGCGTTCTACTCACGAGCGATCGAGGCCTGAAGCACTCCGTACTGGATATCACGCAGGTCTTCCAGTTCGACGCCCAGCGTCTGGCACGAGAATGGTTCGGAACTGACGCCGCGGCCCATCCTGGCGCAGCTCGCATTCTTGCCCGCGGTAATCATTTCTTGTCAGGTGATCTTACGCTGATCGAACGTCTACCATTGCCACAACGACGCTACGAGCTCACGCCGGCACAGCTGCGCACAGTCTTTACGCACAAAGGTTGGAACCGCGTCGTCGGGTTCCATAGTCGTAATCTCATTCACCGAGCTCACGAAGCAGTCCAACTGTCTGCCCTGGAACAAACGCACGCCGATGGTCTTCTGATCAGCCCCATCGTCGGAAAGACGAAACAGGGCGACTTTCTCCCGCACGTCATTCTCGAAGGTTACCGAGCCATGCTGGACTATGGTCTCTATCCGCCAGGCAAAGTCGTGCTCGCCAGCTTCTTAACGTACCCGCGTTTTGCGGGACCGCGCGAAGCCGTATTCACAGCCATATGCAGAAAAAACATGGGATGCAGCCATTTTGTCGTGGGACGTGATCATTCCGGTGTCGGGAATTTCTATGGGGAGAATGAAGCGAGGAATCTGTTCGATGAGTTGGGCGATATAGGTATTGAGCCAGTATTCTTTAACTCAATTGGATATGACGAACAGGCCGCGCGTTACGTCGATGTCAAAACGTGCACCACGGCCAAACGGATCAGCGGAACGGAGATAAGGCGGGCCTTGAAGGATGGTGAGGTGCTCCCAGACTGGATGATGCGATCGGAAGTGCAGGACGTTATCCGGGCAGAGCAGATGATCAACGAGCCACTATTCCAGGAATAAGTTTGATGACAAAGCGAATGAGAGAACTGCCCGTTATCGGTCCGACAACCAGTGCCAGGGAAACGTGCGCGTTTTCCTCAAGAGTATTTCGCCCGCATAATGCAACGACGTCGGGCAGACAATGCAGTGGCAATCGCACGGGCCGGAGCGCTGTAAACCAATGAATATCGCTTCTCGATATCCCGACACCCTCTGCAGGCAACGGCTTCGCAAGCCTCATGCAGGAACGGTGTTGTGGCTCCTTGGACCGACTTCCTCAGGCAAAACGACATTGGCCATCCGGGCGGTTGCCGAATTGCGTCAATGTGGAGTACCCACCATTTTATTCGACGGCGATGAAGTTCGCGGGCTTTTTGGATCAGATTTCGGTTTCAGCGCCGATGATCGATTTCGTGTGGTCTGTGCATTGGTGCATTTGGCCAACAAGACTGCCGCGGCCGGTCTCAATGTTATTGTTGCCGCACTCACGGCCAGCACGGTATCGCGGGAGTATGTTCGCGAGAATGTCAGTGATTTGAGAATGGGCTATGTGTCTTGTTCCATCGACACGTGCGCGCAGCGAGATCCAAAGGGCCTCTACGCGAGGGCGATCCGCGGCGAGATCAACACGCTTGTCGGCTATAACAGTGAATATCACCCGCTAACGAATCCCGATCTAATTCTCGATACCGAGACCAATTCTGTCGACGACTTGGTGGCAATGATTGTTGCGCCATATCTCAATCGGTAACAAGTGCCTGCGCCACACGCGTGTCGATACGCTCAAAAAGGCCGGCTGAGATAAGCAAGTCCACTCCGAACCGTGTCAGCAGCGGCAGAAAACGCTGTTTCGAGGGCCTGCAACAGAGGATCGAAGGCACGGTCAACCCAGCTCGGTCGGTCACCTCGGATGCGCATTCCATCGCCTGATCGTGGACAGCCAGAGTTTGTCGAAGAAGTGGAACCAGGAACGAACGTCGCAAACCAATTCAAAATGACCACCATAGAAATGGGAAGCTGCGAGCATTGATATGGGTCCCGTCGAGTTTCTGTTGGACAACATCCACGTCATTGGAATTGTCATCGTATTCTGCATGGTGCAATCCGTGTTCGGCATGGGCCTGCTCATTTTTGGCACACCTACGCTGATTATTCTCGGCGTGCCTTTCTTTGACTGCCTGATTCATCTCATTCCCGCTTCACTCACGATCAGTCTTTTGCAGACTGTTCCGCAAGGTGCGTTCTCAGCTGCGAAAGTCGATAAATCCATACCAATTCTGATACTGGCTGTAGCAGCAGGATTAATGGTTCATCTGCTGGCACTTGGCGTGGTACGATTAGATGGTCTGATTGGTTTTGTCCTATTAAGTTACGGCGTGGCGCGTATGTTCGATCGCGTTGGCAATTTTGCGACTGAACTCGTACGCGAACGCCACTATACGGCCGTGGCAATGATGGGCGTGCTGCACGGTGTCTCAAACATGGGCGGTGCGATTCTGGCAATCATGTCATCGGCACGCTATTCTGATAAGACTGAGTTGCGCGACTTCGTTGCTATAAATTATGCTATTCTGGCCGGGACGCAATTGTTCGTCCTGCTGTTTGCAATGGAGAACAAGCATGTCGGCAGCTTTCTGGTCTCATCTATTGCCGCCCTGTTTGTATACCTCGGGATCGGAAAACATATGTTTCAGTCAATTGCCTCGACAATATACAAGAACCTATTTACAGCATTTATTTTTGCTTACTCACTAGTCCTGCTCATCAAATATTTTCTATCAAATTGATTATATTCGTCAATTTAGTCATGTGCGTGCGCCAAGTTGGTTGGTGAATGCTCATTCAGCCCGATCGGCCTGCACTCAAACTTGGAGGCGCCAAACCGCTCGAGCTTGCACGAACGAAGTCGACCTTCTCCCGCGTGCTTCGGCGATCAGACTGTGCAATGGCTGTGAGGTGGTAATCGGACGCTACGCTAGTGTTAGGCGCTTCTTCATAGAGTATCGACGTTGCAACGCCGAGGCTATTCTTGGCAAACAAAATTTCGATCCAGATTCACCTAGAACTGCCTCAAGGATGCCCGGTTCAATCCCTTGACCCAACGACCATACCACGGCCTCGGTGCGATTCCGGTTTTTGATTATCTAGAGGATTGCCCTGAAGTGCGCGTTTGCTGCTGTTTCGGAAAGTTCGAATTCACGGGCGATGAGTTTGCTGCTCATCGCGCCGCACAAGACAAGCAGCTCGCAGTCCCTCGACGTCACATTGTCGAGAGCACGCGCACCACTTTTTCGACCAGCTGAGGCCGAATGATCGCCCATACCTTCCATCATAGGCAATCTCCGCTCATCTTGAGAAGCCGTTGCTCCCTGAATCAATGTCCTCTGCAGCGGTCCGACTAACCTGAACCGTTCTATGCAAAAATTCTTGGAGCGGGCAAAACGTTGGAACAGCGTGAACCGCTCCTTCCTCTCGTGCGCCAGTCCATTCAATGCAACGCCTGTGCGTTGTATGATTGGTTCTACAGCAATGATGACAACTTACGCATGCGCGCACAAAGTCTAGTCCGTCATCGAGAACAAGTGCGCAATCAACCGCGATTGGCAGCCTAGACATGACGTCAGTCAGTTCTCGCGGCACCTGAACAATTGCGAACGGCACCGGCCTGCCAGCCATCTGCACTTTGATGCCTACTTTACGCAATGTATTACTCGTCCGTTAGCTAATCAGATCGATGAGGTAGCCACCACGCCTGTCAACATCAATGAACCAAAAGTGAT
>JBPCWB010000105.1:0-17244 GCA_051009955.1 Hyphomicrobiaceae bacterium
TCAGGACATTGACGAGATCGCCTTCAAGACCATACGGCGGATTATGTAGCACCAGGCCGCTGCCAAACAGTCGCTCGCCCTGTTCGTCCGACGCGACCACCAGTTCAGCAGTCATCAACCGCCGAATGCCGGTGGCAAGCAACTTCTCTTTGAATTGCGCAGTCGCAATACGATCCTTGAGAGGGTACCAGAGCAGGTAAATGCCGGTGGCGAAGCGGCTGACGGCGTCGGTGAGAGCCTTGATCAAGCGATCGAACTCGTTGATTTCTTCAAATGACGGATCGACCAGAATGACGCCGCGGCGTTCTCGCGGCGGCAGACTCGATTTGATCGCAGTCCAGCCATCCAGTTCGAGGACTTTGACCTGCCTATCGCGCCGAAAGTGTTGTTTGAGGGTGGCGCAATCCTCTGGATGCATCTCATTGACCAACAATCGATCCTGCGGCCGCAGCAATTGTCGGGCAAGGGCCGGACTGCCCGGATAGCGGGTCAGATGTGTGAGGTCCCCGTCGCCATTGTAGCCACGCACGAGATTGACATAGCGCAGAATTGCCGGAGGTATTTCCGACTGAGACGTGCCCATCAGGCGTTGTGTGAGACGTCCGATACCCTTGCGCCATTCGCCGGTTCGCTGGGCCTCTTCCGCCGTCAAATCATACAGCGCGATTCCAGCATGTGTATCGATTACGCGGAACGGCTTTGATTTCTTTAAGAGAGACTCCACGACCAGCATCAGCACAATGTGCTTCATGACGTCAGCAAAATTGCCGGCGTGATAAGCGTGACGGTAATTCATGCTGAAACCATCCAATGCACCGTCAGCCGGCCATTAATCCTCATTGACCGCCGACCATGACACAGCTTCACATCTCAGCAAGACGGCCGACACCAGCTGCCGATTTGGAGAATCCGTATCCAAAATTAACCATTTGTTAACCAACTGTTGAGACATACGCGTGTCTTGAGCTACACGCGGAAGTAGAAATGAGAGTAATCGTATCTTGTGTCATTTCGATATTAACTCTGCTGTTTACGCCCGACGCCCAGGCCATTGGGTTAACCGGAAAATGGTCCGGGGAGGGCACTGCCAAGCTGCCATCCGGCAAAACAGAACGGTTCTGGTGTCGCGTCACTTACGACGCGGTATCTGCCAAAGTGTTCGGTGTCAGAGCCATCTGCGCCAGTCCATCGATCAAAATCATCCAATCCGGCCAAGTCCTGCAGGTTCGCCCGAATACCTATGTCGGGGAATTCCGCAATGACAGCTACGACATCGGCGCTCGCGTTCGTGTCGTCGTTCACGGCCAGCGCCAATCGGTGATGCTCTCGGCCGGCCACGGAACCGGCCGCCTCGAGCTTTTGAAACGATAGGGACGACGACGTGCGGCCCCGCCGGCCTTTGCCAAGGCGGCTGGTCAGGTTGCGAAGCGGAAGTGCATGACGTCGCCATCCTTGACGACATAGTCCTTGCCTTCCAATCGCATCTTGCCGGCCTCCTTGGCACCGGCTTCGCCATCGAGTTCGACGAAGTCGGCGTAGGTGATCGTTTCGGCGCGAATGAACCCTTTTTCGAAGTCGGTGTGAATGACGCCGGCGGCCTGCGGCGCTTTGGTGCCGGTGGGCACCGTCCACGCGCGCGCTTCCTTCGGCCCGACCGTGAAGTAGGTCAGAAGGTCGAGCAACGCGTAGCCGGCGCGGATGAGCCGATTGAGCCCCGGCTCTTGCAGCCCGAGGCTTTGCAGAAACTCGGCGCGTTCAATGTTCTCAAGCCCCGCCAACTCCGCTTCGATCTTCGCCGAAATGATGACGCAACCAGCACCTTCCGCTTCGGCGCGGGCCTGCACGGCGGCCGAATGCGCATTGCCATCGGCAGCCGACTCTTCGTCGACATTGCAGACGTAGAGGATCGGCTTCGCGGTCAAAAGCTGGAGCTGCTGCCAGCCGAATTCTTCCTCCGCGGCCACCGCGACGGTGCGGGCCGGTTGGCCTTCGCGCAGTACCGCAAGCGCCTTGTCAACCAGTGCCAGGATCGCTTTGGCTTCCTTGTCGTTGCCTTTTGCCCTCTTTTCGAGGCTCAGACGGCGCTTCTCCAGGCTTTCGAGATCCGCCAGCATCAACTCGGTCTCAACCGTGTCCGCATCTGAAGCCGGATCAATGCGACCTTCAACGTGCGTCACGTCGTCGTTTTCAAAACAACGTAAGACGTAGGCGATCGCATCGACTTCGCGAATGTGGGAAAGGAACTGGTTGCCGAGCCCTTCGCCCTTCGACGCCCCGCGCACCAGCCCGGCGATGTCGACAAACGTCAGCCGGGTCGGCAGGATCTGTGCCGACTTGCCAATCGCTGCCAACTTGTCGAGCCGCGGATCGGGAACCGGCACCTCTCCGACATTCGGCTCGATGGTGCAGAACGGATAGTTTGCCGCCTCCGCGGCAGCGGTTTGCGTCAGCGCATTGAAGAGAGTCGATTTGCCAACATTCGGCAGGCCGACAATGCCACATTTAAATCCCATGATCTTGGTCGCTCATGCGTCGTTTCTATTCGGTTTTTCCTGATCCGCTCAGCCAGCGACGCAAGCGCTCGGCCAATGCGGTTTTTGCCGTCGGTTCAGCGGCGTTGTTCTCGTTCGGCTGCGCAGGCGCCGATTCGCCGCTGGAAGGCTCGGTCGATGGCGTGCCCTTCTTCAGCCGCCGCGATGGCTTGCTGCGTTTCAATGATGACGCCTGACGTGCCAATTCGCGTTGACTTGGACCACTACGCTTGCCTTTGGCCGGCGCCGTCGACCGTGATACCGGGCGTGTTCGCGCTGTCGACGATCCGCGCGGCATGGCACTCGATTCCACGCCTCCCGACGCCTTGCTGTCGCTTGCGCCGCCAGCGCGACTCGCGTCGGCCTTCGCGCTGTCCTCGCGGAACGCACTCATGGCCTGGGCCACGTCGGTTTGAAACCGCTCGGTCTCGTCCGCGGCGAGACGATCAGCACTCCGGGCGACGGCGTCCAGCAAGATATCGAGCCATTCTCGGTCGGCTTTCGAGAAATCGCGCAGCACGTAATTGGCAACCTGGTTCTTTTCGCCGGGATGGCCGACACCGATTCGCACACGAACGAAATCAGGGCCGCCGAGCTGAGCCGATATCGAGCGCAGTCCGTTGTTCCCGGCGAGACCGCCACCCAGCTTGACGCGGAGCTTGCCGGGCGCGAGATCGATCTCATCGTGAAACACGACAATATCTGCGGCCTTGATCTTGAGAAACTTCGCTGCTTCCCGCACCGCCCGGCCGCTTTCGTTATAGAAGCTCTGCGGCTTCAACAGCAACACGCGCTGATCACCCAGCTGGCCATCGCAAGCGACACTGTGAAAGCGCTTGCGCCAGGACGGTAGACTGGCGGTCTGGGCAATCCGGTCAAGCGCCATGAAGCCGACATTGTGCCGGTTTCCCGCGTACTTCTGTCCAGGGTTGCCGAGCCCTACAAAGAGTTTCATGGACCTGCCTACGGATTAGGCCATGCCGCAGCAAGCGGGTCCGGCACATCGCCCCGGACCAAAACTTGCCAACCGCTTACGCGCAGCCAATCCACTGAGCCGCGCAAAAGCAGTCGTTTCGCGATGTGACGAACTCAGGCTTCTTCTTCCGGTGCTGCCGGCGGTTCCTCGCCAATAACAGGGACTTCGCCGCCTTCTTCGCCTTCTTCCGCTTCCACATCGGACTTTGCCGCTGCGGATCCGGCAATTGACGCCACTGTGAAGTCACGATCCGTGATGGTCGGCGTGACGCCATCGGGAAGCGCAATGGCCGAAATATGTAGTGATGTGCCAATCTCGACACCATCGAGATCCAGGATAATGTTTTCCGGAATCGCGTTGGCCGGGCACATGACTTCAATCTCACGACGCACGATGTTCAGGACGCCACCGCGCTTCATGCCCGGGGACTTATCCTCGTTGACGATCTCGACCGGAACCATGACACGGATCGAGCCGTCACCGCCCACGCGCTGGAAATCGACGTGGATCGGGAGGTCCTTGACCGGGTCGAATTGGACGTCTCGCGACAGTGCTCTGACGGTGTTGCCGTCGACCTTGATATCGTAAACGCTGGATAGGAAGCCGCCGCTCCGCAACATCCGCGTCAACAGATTGAAGTCGATTGCAATTGTCACGGGTTCTTTCTTGTCACCGTAGATGACAGCAGGCACTTTTCCTTCACGACGCACTGCCCGGGCGGCCCCCTTACCGGCCCTGAGTCGCGCCGTGGCCTGGATCTCCTGGATCCCTGAATCAGCCATGGCTCTCTCCGAATAAAAAACGGGCCGTATCAGGCCCTTGTCATCCCGCCAAGCCTCCAAGGGTGCGCCGACGGTTCCAACTATTGCGTTGAAGCCCGGCTTATAACCGGCCGAAGGTTATTCGGCAATCGATTTTGCGTCCAAGGGGACGCGGCCTGCCGTCGCCCGGCCCGGTGTGCTAAGTTCGCCGAATTCCGCAGGGAGATGCACATGCACAGTCGGGCCTACAAACATCCGGATCAACTGGTTTCGAGCGACTGGCTGGCCGAAAACCACCAGCGTCCTGAGCTTCGCGTGTACGATTGCACAACTTATCTTCATTACGAGGAGGGTACCGGCCGGCCCTATTCGGTGGTCAGCGGGCAGGCGGATTTCGATGCCGGACACATTCCCAACTCGGCCTTTCTCGATCTGCAAGGTGATCTTTCCGACAAGACAAGCCCATTCCGCTTCACGATGCTGCCCCTGACCGACCTGGCTGATCGGTTCGCGCAGCACGGCATTGGCGACGGCACCCGCGTCGTGTTGTATGCGCGCAAAAACATGCAGTGGGCGACCCGGATCTGGTGGATGTTGCGGGCCGTCGGCTTCGACAATGCTGCACTTCTGGATGGCGGCTGGGACAAGTGGTGCCTTGAGTCGCGTCCGGTCTCGACAACGCCGGCCACTTACGCGCCGGCCAAATTGACTTGCAGGCCCCGACCGGAGCTGTTTCTAGGAAAGGACGACGTTCGCGCAGCGATTGATGATGCGGCCTCATGCACGATCAACGCCCTCGCGCCCGATCTTCACAGCGGAGAGACCGCGCGCTACGGCCGCCCGGGCCGCATCCCCGGAAGCGTCAATGTTCCGGCTGCCCAGTTGCAGATCGGTCCGGAGAAGGTTCTTGCCAGTGCCGACGTGGCAGCCCAAACCTTCGCGGACGTTGGCGCGGATCCCAAACAAAGGATCATTTTGTATTGCGGCGGCGGCATTGCCGCGACATTGGATGCGTTTCTTCTGCATCAGCTCGGCTACGAGAACCTCACGGTCTATGACAACTCCATGAGTGAATGGGCCACCGACTCGGGCCTGCCCATCGAGACCGATACGGCCGAATAACTGCCGCACACGTGATATCCGTCGCGCGGCAACGGATTGACCTGGACCCGACAGTATCGGGCGTGGTTTTAATGCGACGACACACATCTGCCTGCCATCAATTCAAGACACAGTTTCAAGGAGTACAGCGGTGAAAAAGAACAAGTTGCGCGAAATGTGGGCCGCCGGTGACAAGACCATCAACGGCTGGCTGGGACTGCCCAATACGATGTCGGCGGAGGTCGTCGCGCGCGCTGGCTTCGAAAGCGTCACCATCGATATGCAGCACGGCTGTGTTCCATTTGAACATGTCGTGCCGATGTTTCAGGCCATCTGCAACACCGAGGCCGTGCCGATGATCCGCGTGCCCTGGAACGAACCGGGGATCATCATGCGGGTTCTCGACGCCGGTGCCTTCGGTGTCATTTGCCCCATGATCAACACCGTTGAAGAAGCCAGGGCGCTCGTATCCGCTTCCCGCTATCCGCCACTCGGCGCACGCTCGAATGGTCCGTTCCGCGCATCGTTCTATGCCGGCGCGGACTATACCAAACACGCCAACGACGAGGTGCTCGTCTTTGCGATGATCGAAACGGAAACCGCCATCAAGAACCTTCCTGAGATTGCCAAGGTTGAGGGTCTGGATGGCGTTTACGTCGGACCAGGTGATCTTGGTTTGTCGATGGGTGAAGAGGCGACGCTGGCACCGAAGTCTCAGAAGGTGATCGACGGGATTAAGAAAATTGCTGACCTTGCCAACGAGGCCGGATTGATCACCGGTGTGCATTGCGACGCGCCGGAGACTATCCTGACGCGGTACGAGCAGGGCTATCGCTTCTGCACGTTGCTCAACGACACGCGGTTGCTAATGACCGCCTGCCAAAACGGCATCAACGCCGTGCGCGGCAAGGGACCGGCCGAGGTCGCCAAAAGCTACTGATCATCATGGCAGCCTGGCGCCAGGGATCGTTGGACCGCCCCCGGCGCCGGCGCTGCTTCAATCGGCAGACGTATAACGTGCCGTGAGCTGCTCGATGGCGTCGGCGAGGTGGACGTCGCTGATATTCGGATCGCCTTTGGACAGCCGTATGACGTGAGCCTTGGCCAGCACCTCGGCATGCGTCCGACCTTGCGGCGGTTCGAACTTGTAGCAGGCGAGTTCCAGCAGCTGGCCCAACGGGTCACGAAAATAGAGCGAGTCCATGAAGCCGCGGTCGACGGCACCGGAGTTCTCGATGCCTCGAGTCTGCAATCGCTCGATGGCTTGGTTGAACGTCGCTTTCGAGACGTTGAACGCCAGATGGTGCAGGTTGCCTATGCCGTTTGGATTGGGCGAGGGATCGGCCTCCCTACTCTCGTTCGTAAAGACGGTGATCAGCCGACCATCGCCTGGATCAAAATAAAGATGGTTCTGTTCAGGATCATCGAGATTCGGTTGTTCAAATACGAACGGCATGCCCAGCACGCCTTCCCAGAAATCAATCGACGTTTGGCGATTTGCACCGACGAGCGTGATGTGATGCACGCCTTGGACTTGCATGGTTTTCATGAGATGCCTCCACTCATCTATCAATGCGCTCGACGCGATAGCCGGTACGCGGGAATTGAACACACAGATCGCCGAGACGTGGTTCAGTCCGTCCGATTGCGATCATCTCGGCGTTGGACGCTTTGACCACACCCTCAACCGGTTGTTCGCCGCCATCGACGTCCGGCGAAACGACAATGCGCATTCCCGGCTGCAGACCCTGCGGATCCTTTGCGTCGTCCGATGTGATCTCGACCGGCGTGCATGCCGCCGCGCGGTCCATCGCCGCCTCTGGCGTCATGTCCGACACCGTGCCATGGCCCAGCGCAGCGATGGCCTGCGTCCATTTCACCAGCGCCGGAAATTCGGACAGCATCGCTTCGCCCTGATCCCAGCGTCCGCCGACAAACCAGACCACATGATAGAATTGCGCATCGATGGCGGCCGGTTCGTTGCCTAGTAGATATGGCCGGCCATCGCTTAGGACATCGTTGAGCCAGGACAGCGGCGCCCGCAGCTGTGCGACAAGATGAGGAAGATTGGCGTTGGCCGCCTTCAGGCCTTCGGCCCAATCGGATCCGAGATACAGCCGCCCCCGATCCTCGGCGAATTCGGGCGGAAGGCTGTCGCCGGCCGATCCCAGCACAACCTTCACCGCCAGATCGAACAATGCGCCATCGGTCCAGCGGCTAAGGATCCACATCAGTCCGGCATCGGAGGTCGGAAAGAATGTCGGCTGCGGGTGACGCCGCTCGAGTTCGCGAATGATGCACTGACTATCGCAATAGATGTCGGCGCCGATTTGCATCACCGGTGTGCGGCGGTAGCCGCCGGTCGGCGGCGTCCGCAGCGGCTTCGGCGGCAGGCGTGGGAGTTCAACTGAGCGCCAGGCCAGGCCCTTGATGCCGAGCGCGACGCGGACTTTCTCCGCGACGGGGCTCTGAGGGTAATTGTGAAGAATAATTTCGTCGGCGGCATTCGTCATTTCGGTGTCCTGTTGTCCTCGCGCCAATTGGCGCATGTGTCGCTCATTGTCGGGCTAGCAGTCTTTCACATGGAGGCAAGTGACATTTATGAGAGGCTTCGCCATCCACACCCACTTGCGACGGCACCTCGCCCGCAACCATCATGGGTGTGGTTGACAATGCCTTCGATCGACGAATGCTGCCGAAAGATTGCACAGGTTGTGTTGCAGAGACTGAAAGGCATTGCAATGGACGGCGGCACCGCGCTTGTACAAACCTTGATCGAGTGGGGCGTGGACACTGCCTTCTCGGTCCCTGGGGAGAGCTATCTGCCCATTCTGAATGCCATCCAGAAGGCATCCAACCGGATAAACCTCATTACACCGCGCCACGAGTCCGGTGTGACCTTTGCGGCGGAAGCCTATGGCAAGATCAACGGCAGACCGGCGGCAGGTTTTGTCAGCCGCGGACCCGGCGCAACGAATGCTTCTATCGGCGTGCACACGGCAGCGCAAGATTCAACACCACTGCTGCTGTTCGTTGGCCATGTCCCGACCACGACCAAAGGTCGGGAGGCCTTTCAGGAGGTCGACTATCATCAAATGTTCGGGCGTATTGCCAAAGCCGTTCTGGAGCCTGAGACGTCGGCGGATGTCGCGAGCGTGACCGCCCGCGCCATCCAGATCAGTAAAGCGGGAAGGCCCGGTCCTGTTGTCGTCGTCATGCCCAAAGACGTTACGGAAGGCGATGCCACCGGAGCGCAGATTCCGCCCCCGGTGCCGAATGCCAGGACAATTCCTGATGCCGACGGCCTCGCGTCAGCGGCCGCACTGATCGATGCGGCCGAGCGCCCCTTGCTGGTCGCCGGCGAAATGATCTCCATCGAGGATTGTCAGGCCGAACTCGTGACGTTCGCGGAGCGCACAGGTGTTGCCGTGAGTACGGCCTACCGTCGCCAGGACACATTCCCAAATGATCTTCCGGCCTACGTTGGTCACCTGGAGATCAATCGCGTCGCCTTTCAACAGCGTCTCTGGGAAGACGCGGATCTGATCGTTGCGGCAGGCGCGCGGCTTGATGGAATATCGAGCCAGGAATTTGGTTTCCTTCGTCCGCATCAGAAGTTGCTGCACATCTTTCCCGATACCAAGTCGCTCGCCAATATGGCTTGTGATCTGACTATCGCCGCGGATGTCGGCCCGACGCTCGCAGCACTGGCGGGTGCGGCACGATCCGGATCCGCCGCACGACTGGCTTGGCGCGACAGTTATCATGCCGAGTACGATCGCTTCGCAACGCCCGGCAGTCTGCAGATCTTCGGTGCGCTTGATCTGTCGGCTGTCGTCGTCGACGTCCAAAGGCAAGTGCGGGACGATGCCATCATCCTGACCGACAGTGGGACATTCGCGCGATGGGTCCATCGCTTCTACCGATTTCGCCATCCGCATACGCAGGCCGGCCCGATGTCAGGTGCCATGGGTTATGCGACACCGGGCGCGCTCGGTGCGGTTCTGGCTCGGCCGGACCGGCAAGTCATTGCATTTGTCGGTGATGGGGGGTTTTTGATGTCGGGGCAGGAGCTGACGACTGCCGTACAGCATCGCCTGCCGGTCAAACTTGTCCTGTGCGACAACAATGCGTGGGGGTCGATCCTCGTTTCGCAACAGCGTCGCTATGGTGAGGCCGGGACATTCGGCACGCGCCTGCAGAGCCCGGATTTCGCGATGGTTGCCAAGGGCTATGGCCTGCCATCGTTCACCGTCGAAAAAACGGCCGACTTTTCAGGGGCGTTTGGGGAAGCCTTGGCGGCCGACGGACCGGCGCTCGTACACCTCAAACTTGATGAGCGCGACGTCTCGCCATTCACCGATGAAGCATCTGTATAGTACGACCTAGTTTGATGTCAGTAGAACAGGCTCGATACACTCTCCTCGCGACTCGTTCGCGAGATGGCATCGGCGATCAGCGGCGCGATGGAGAGGATGCGAATATTGGCTGTGCCTTCAACATCTTTCGTCGGCTGAATTGAATCGGTCACGACGAGCGACTTGAGTTCGGAATTTCTAACGCGTTCGCAGGCGCCGCCAGACAGCACGCCATGCGTGATGTACGCCATGACTTCCTTCGCACCGTTCTCCAAAAGTGCGTTGGCGGCATTGACCAGCGTTCCACCCGAGTCGACAATGTCATCCACCAAAATACAGGTTCGACCCTCAACCTCACCAATGACGTTCATGACCTCGCTTTCGCCCGGCCGCTCGCGCCGCTTGTCGCAGATCGCAATGGGGGCTCCGATGCGTTTGGCCAGTCCGCGTGCGCGGACTACGCCACCGACATCCGGCGAAACAACGCAAAGGTTGCCCAATTCATAGTGTTTCTTGATATCGACGACCATGACAGGAGCCGCAAACAGGTTGTCCGTCGGAATATCGAAGAAGCCTTGGATCTGGCCGGCATGCAGGTCGAGCGTCATGACACGGTCCGCGCCGGATCGTTCGAGCAAATTGGCGACGAGCTTGGCGGAAATCGGTGTGCGGGCGCCGACCTTCCGATCCTGACGCGCATACCCATAGTAGGGAACGACCGCGGTGATGCGCCTGGCCGACGCGCGCTTCAGTGCGTCGATCAGAATAAGCAGTTCCATGAGATTGTCGTTGGCAGGAAATGACGTCGACTGGACAATAAAGACGTCCTGACCACGGACGTTCTCCTGTATCTCGACAAACACTTCCATGTCGGCGAAGCGCCGACAGATACCCTTGGTGATCGGCACATTCATGTGGTTGCTGATCGCGTCTGCAAGAGGGCGGTTGCTGTTTCCAGCCACCAGTTTCATGCGCGGAGATTTCTCGTCATCGCTGACGCGTTGATCTGGCTCTCTCATGGCGCCTCTGGTCCGTGGCTCGCTGACAACGCGCGGCTTCTAACAATTGAACCCGGGCGTGTAAACGGCCCGGGTTCGTTTTTGTGTCAGAAATATGTCATTTTACGATTAGTGCGCAATTTCAGACGCACAATCAAACTAGCGCGATGCCGTCTTTCGAGGCAGTAGTCTGACAATTCCTTGCGCCGCTGCGGCTGCCGCTGCACCGGCCGTCGCACCCCACTTGCCAGACAGAGACCCAGCCGGAATTTCGTTCTTCTGCGAAACAGTACCGAGCTTGTTGCCGCGCGGGTCTTTGACAACCCAGTCGATCGAGATCGGCTGCTTTCCATTCTTGTTTGCGCCAACTGCGACCTTGCCCTCGACTCGGTGAGCGCCAGAAGACCCGCCACCTGTCGCGAGCTTGATGCCATTCTTCGTCAGCTCCTTCTGAAGCGCCAGCGCAAGTGACGTCGAACCGTCGCCCGGCGCGCCTGTCACACGCGGCACGACCACCGCCAAACCTGACGAGCGCGGAATGCTGCCGGTCGTGGCCGCATTGGTGCTTCCGGTGGCAGTGCTTGCGGTGCGCGTCGGTGCGACTGCTGCCTTGGTCGGCTTCGGTGTCGCGGCAGGCGCAGCACTGGCGACGGGAACAGCGCTTGCAGGGGCTGCGGCGGCCGGCGTCTTGCTCGGCATCCACGCACCCAAGTTCGTTGCCGTCTTTGTGGCAATCTGCTGTAGAATCGGCGCGGAAACCGATGACCAGGGATCTGCGGTCTTCGCGCCGGTGACGATTTCCTTGCCGGTAATCCGATTCACCCGGTGGCCACCGGGATTGGCGACATCCCAGATGTACGACACCTCGATGCCGGCCGATTCCTTCGCCGCAACGACGTAACCGCGCAGGGTATAATCCGCGCCAGTCTGTGCCGCAGCACCGGCCTGAGACGTCACGACAGCCACACCTTTCTGGGCGAGTGCAGCCGTCAGCTGAGCCGTGAGCTGGCTTGATATGTTGTTCGGTGGACCGATAATTGGAGCAATGGCAACTCTACCCTTAGTCGAAGCAGCGCTGATGGGCGCGGTCGTAGCGGCCGTCTGATTGGTCGTCGGGTCGCCGGTCAGGGATTGAAGTATGTTGCCACCGCTCGTCGAGCAGCCTGTGACGCCGAGCGCCAGGAATGCTGCAATGGCTGCACACGCGATCGTTTTGCGTACGTTCCGCGCCGCAGCAGCATCGATGGTCGTCACTTTGACGTCCCCCTCTCAATGTCCCGCTGTTTTCCGGCGGCCGTCGTACAAACTTTGCGGCCGAAGTTACCTCCCGGTACTGCTCTTATGGTCTAGCGACATGCATAAGAAGCGTCCAGACGGAAAATAGCCCTTCTCACAAAAGTCCTTAGAGCACGGTGGCCCAGGTCTCGCGAATCTGTGGATGGAGACGTTAGGTAAGGACGATGGCGGAGATTTGGCGGCCGTAATCAGCTTCGGAAGCATGATTTTTGCGCCTGTAACTAAAGAATAGCGAATCATCAGCATACGTGCATCGCGCCAAATCTTCGATGGATGCCAGTCTTAAGCCCGCAAGACGATCGCGGCAGAAGCCCGGCAAATCGAAATGCGGGCGAGCTTCCGGGGCCGAGCGGCGAAAAAACCGACGATAGTCCGGGTTCCGCGCAACGAACTGCTCCTCGAATTCCGGCCCCACCTCATAGTTGAACTGCTGAATCGTAGGACCTATGGCCACGTGAACCTGGCTGCGGTCGCCTCCGAGGGATTCGATCGCCGCGACCGTCGCCTCGAGCACGCCAGCTATGGCGCCGCGCCAGCCCGCATGGGCGGCAGCAACGATTCTTGCCTGAGGCTCAGCAAACAGAACTGGTGTGCAATCGGCGGTCAGAGCGCCAATCGCGAGACCTCGCGTGCGGGTGACGATCGCGTCGGCTTTCGGTGCCTGACCATCTGCAATCGGAGCGTCAATTGTAACGACGTCTGCGCTGTGCACCTGATGAACGGTGGAAACGCCTCCGTGCGCGGCTTCGAGATGGCTGGCGACCAGCCGTCGGTTCTCGCGAACGGCGGCACGGTCATCATCGGAGCCGAAGCCGCAATTCAGTGATGCATAGACGCCTTTTGAAACGCCGCCCTGGCGCGTGAAGAAACCATGCCGAACGCCGTCGGCGGCCTCAATGTTCCGACCTGTCAGGACGGTTCCGTCAAGCATAGTCTGCTCACCTCGCATCGTATTTGCCAACCGGCGGCCGAACCCCGATGGCGCGCGCCGTCCTCATTATTAGGCGAAACAAGGCAGGGGAGCGAGATCCCGACTGCGTGCACCTATGGCCTTGAACCGCGTTCCCATGCCATTTGGCGCCAGGAGTCGCAGTGTTGCCGCTTCGAGGCTGGCGGCGCTGGCAGAATTTGCATGCATTAGTCTCGATGTACGCTCGACGATCCCGAGCCGACCGAGAAATTCGGCCTGAACGATCGGCCCATCCGTCAGCAAACCAACTTGCGCAAACTGCGCTGCGACGTCGGCAAAGTCGACCTGGGCTGTCAGATCCGCTTCGCCAGGCGAGGTCAACGGATCCTCGTACGCATGAGCGCGTACTGCCTGCAAGGTCTCTCCGACGGCGGACTGTTCATGACCGTAGTCAATGAACAACGCCGCAACCGATCCGCAACGATTGAGATCTGCAAGCAGCGTCGCGCATTCCGTCCCAAGCGATGGGTTAAATTCGAAGATGCTCGCGGCGCCTGGCTGGAGATCTGGCGGCACGCTCCCCTGTGCCGCCGGCTCACCGATACCGAATGCCAAATCATCGTTGTCATCCAGCGTGACAATCCGCGTGTGCCATTGCCCCTCGTGCGATACGAGTTGCGAGATGCCGATTGCGTCCAGAAACTCATTGCCGATGACGAGCCACAACTCCTGTTGGCTGCCACTACGCTCAACAGCATGCTCACGGAACGCCTGCGTGCTTGCATATTGATGCACAGGGCAGGATGCGTCGGCTAAGCGCTCCAACTGGGTGCGCCGCAACTGAGCATTCGTGTCGACCAGATGAACACTAAGTGCCGGAACCAGATCAGGCACGTTTCGGATCGCGCGGAGCATGTCAGCCATCATGGTTCCGCGGCCCGGCCCAAGCTCGACGACGTGCAACCGAGCAGGCTGATTGCATTGCTGCCAGACCAGGGCGACCCAGATGCCGATCAGTTCGCCGAACACCTGGCTGATCTCCGGTGCCGTCGTGAAGTCAGCATCACGGCCGATAGCGACTTTGCTGGTATAATAGCCATGCTCGTCGTCGCGCAGGCACGCATCAACGTAGTCGGCCACCGCAATAGGACCGCCTTCTTTGATCCGTTGCCTCAGTAGACGCGCAAGTGGGGTGTCGCGTCGTGCCGCCGGATCGTAACTGTGAGATCCGCTCATTGGTCAGGCTGCGACTCTCGTTCGAGCTGAACGAATAAACCAGATCCCCAACAGAATCATTGGGATCGAATAGACGATGCCCGGTGTCAGTCCATAAACTGAAAAAGCGTGCTGCTGATCGAACTGACGGAACAGTTCGCAGAACGATCGCGCGAAGCCATAGCCCAGCAGAAAGACGCCGGTCGTGAGACCGGGGGACTGCAGCGAGCCGTGGCGGTGGGTCAGCAGACGCAGCACGACGAACAGGACCAGCCCCTCAAGGGCCGCCTCATAAAGCTGGCTTGGGTGACGCGGATGTGAGTCACCTTCGACGGCAACAGCTTCGGGGAAGATCATGCCCCAGGGCATGTTCGTCGGTCGGCCATACAGCTCGCCATTTATGAAATTCGCAATGCGGCCGAAGACCAACCCGATGGGTACGGCCGCGGCGCAGGCATCCATTGCGCTGAAGGTGTTGCAGCCGGCGCGCACCGAGAAGGCCCAGATGGCCACACCGCATCCGATCAGCGCGCCATGGAACGCCATCCCGCCTTTCCATACGGCGAAAATGTCCAATGGATTGGCGAGGTAGTACCCGGGCTCATAAAAGAAGACAAAGCCGAACCGACCGCCGATGATGACACCAACCGTCATGAACAGGAGGAGATCATCGACCTTGGCCGGGGAAAATGGTGCGGTCGCAGACGGCCACAAGCGCTGTTGTGCAACGAGATTGCGGATGTACAACCACCCGAGTAGCAATCCTGCCATGTAGGACAGGCCATACCATTTGATGGCAACTGGCCCAATGGATATGGCCACCGGGTCGATGTTTGGGAACGGCAGGGCCAGCAGTGTCATGGAGATCGCGCTCCCTCTCACTCTTGCGGCGCAGTAGCGCGCGAGTGCAGATCACATATGCGCCGGACGTTGCGAGGAACGCTTTTGCATTGTCAAGGTCACACCAACCGCCAGGTGATAGCATGCCGCACGGCGTGACACTTGAGTTGTGCGCGCGGACTTGCGCAAATTGCACGCATCATCATGTGACCGTCGTGCAGCAGTACGACATTTGGGTCTTTGACGCAGGATATTGAGATGACGCAGACGACGAGCCGGTTCTTTGATGAACTCGCCAAACTGATGACCGACGCTGCCGGCGCCGCCCAAGGTGCACGGCAGGAGTTCGACACGATACTGCGCGCTCAGGCTGACCGAGTTCTGTCAGAAATGGACGTGGTCCGGCGGGAAGAGTTCGACGCTGTCAAAGCGATGGCGGAAAAGGCGCGCGAGGAAAATGAGTCACTGTCTCGACGCCTCGCAGAGCTAGAAGAGAAGTTGCATAGCTGACTTGATCTTGCCTCATTCCGACCGAGCCATTTGAAAGCCGACCTGAATGCGCTCAACGAATCTTTCCGGCCGTTGTGTTGCATCCAATTGGTCCACAACAACATCCTCGCTTCCTCCACAGTTTCTTCCGATTGATGGACATTTCCTTGTTTCAAACAGACCGCAGCCATTTTGGCCGTGGACAATGATGATGTCTGGTTGCGTAGCGTGATGCGATTCAGGTTTCGTCGCGCTACCCGACGGATCGCTGCGTTGCATGAGTTGGTGGTGCCACATTGTTACGCGGAAAAATTCGATCGACGCGTCGGGATTCGAGACACACACGGTCACAGAAGAAAAGAGGTCCGCATGGCTGCTGCTAAAGAACCCGGGTATGATCGTGTGAACAATCCTGTCGATTTGATCGAACAGGTTGCGCAGCGGAATGACTGGGGCTACGAGCGCCAAGGCGATGACGAATTAACGATGGTCGTGCAGGGCACGTGGTCCGACTACCATCTTTCGCTCAATTGGCGAGATGATCTCGAGACGCTGCACGTGGCGTGCGCATTCGAGTTCAAAGTTCCCGACACGCGCCTCAACGAAGTCTATCGCCTGATAGCCAATATCAACGAACAACTTTGGCTCGGACATTTTGACTATTGGACCCACGAGGGTCTGATTATGTTTCGGCACGGCCTATTGCTGAACGAGGCGTTGGCAACACAAGCGCAATGCGATGCCCTGGTCAAAGCAGCTCTGGAAGCCTGCGAGCGCTACTTCCAGGCCTTTCAATTTGTGGTTTGGGCCGGCAAACCAAGCCGTGATGCACTGGCGTCAACGATGTTCGAAACCGAAGGCTGCGCATAGTTGCACCGGTGATTGCCGCGTCATCCATCAACTCATTGCTTGCCCATCGCCAATCCACACTCCAGACTTGTCATTTGAAATAGTGACAGGGCTGGAGACGTTGCCATGCGCGATCTGATAGACGGACAACTCGTCCTGGTTGGAGCCGGGAAGATGGGCGGCGCCATGCTGACTGGCTGGCTTGCTGGTGGTCTGCCAGCCGAGCAGGTCCTTGTTCAGGACCCCGGACCGCCGGACGAGATCGCGAGCGTCCTCCGCCAGCATGGCATTGAAGCTTTGGCGAGCGTCGGCGAGCGGCTCGCCAAACCGCCGTCCGTCATTCTCATGGCGGTCAAACCGCAAATCATGGATCAGGTCTTCCCGCCCCTGGCAAAACTTGCGGGGCGCGAGACTCTGGTGCTTTCGGTCGCTGCAGGTCGCACCATGGCCGGCTTCGAAACTCATCTGCCGACCGGAACAGCGGTGGTGCGTTCCATTCCGAATACCCCGGCCGCCATTGGCCGCGGCATTACGGTCTGCGTCGCCAATGCTCACGTGACGGATCGCCAGAAGACACTCTGCGACCAACTCCTTGCTGCGATCGGGGACGTCGGCTGGGTCGATGACGAGGGCTTGATCGACGCAGCAACAGCTGTCTCGGGTTCGGGACCGGCATACGTCTTCCTGCTGGCGGAGTGTCTGGCACAGGCCGGCGTTGAAGTCGGCCTTTCACCGGAACTGGCGGCGCGGCTCGCCAATGCCACCGTCGCCGGGGCCGGTGAGTTGATCCGACAGTCCGAAGATCCACCATCGACGCTACGCGAGAACGTCACATCGCCCAATGGGACGACTTATGCCGCACTGCAGGTGTTAATGGGACAGGACGGCATGAAAGACCTCCTGAGCCGCGCCGTCGCTGC
>JBPCWB010000106.1:0-12651 GCA_051009955.1 Hyphomicrobiaceae bacterium
CGCCCTTTTGGAGCATCGCGTCGATCAGCACAGCGTTGAATGCTTCGCCTGACCCGACCTTCCATGCCGGCATGCCAAGCCCGGCAAGCAACTCGATAGCAGGGACCGAGAACGCCGAACTGAGAAAGACGAGCCCCTTCTCGCTCGCGTGCGCACTGAGACCGCGCCATTGATCGGGCGTGAACTCCATGCGACGCCAATAGTCCCAGCGCGTCTCGTCCTGGCCGCTCAGTGGAATGCGGAAGGCTTCGTCAAGCGTCGACTCGGCATTGGCGATATGCGTCTGGAACTTGATGGCATCCGCGCCGCTCGCGGCCACCGCGTCGATGAACGCGTGTGCAAAGCCGAGCGAGCCATCGTGCGCCTGCGCGACCTCCGCGATTATGAGCGTTGGAAGGGCGGGTCCAACAGACCTGTGGCCGATAGTGATATCCATCTCGTCCCCTCTATCCAACAGGTCCCAATCGGCGCGTCAGACATGTCGATCCAAAGTCATCGTCACGCGTCCGGTACGAGCGCCTGGGTTGGGCCCGAATTGTCGCAGTCGGACATCGAGCTCAACGCGACGTCTCAACGGTTTTCATTCTTGGCAGCCGACAACTGATCCTGGTTAACCGGCGCTCCTCCCTCGAAGTCGCGCAGATGCCGCGAAATCTCCCGGACCAGCGTCTCAGATGCCAGCGCGGCGTCGGACGTCAGATGGCGCTCGACAAACGCTATCGCGGCGTCCTCCGGAACCTCGTCGTAGGAAGCCATCGCCATCTCTATTTCCTCGGGGCGAGTGAATGGATTGAAAAGCGCTTGAAATCGGTGGAAGTAATTCCACGCACGTCCCTCAAAGAACTCTCCGAAATCGGGGGTTAGGACTTTTCTGCGCGACAGTATTGCTTCGGCAACCGTAGTTGAATTGAGTGCGATCACAACGCGCGACTGTTTTATCAAATCTGCGGCGGGCACGGAATTCGTCAATGTCAAATTGGTAAGCTCGCCAGATTCCTTCTGTTGATTCAGAAGTTTTGGCAAGACTGCGCTTTCGACTAGCGAACGTGGTTTTGACTTTACGATGACTGGCGTCTCGGGATTCCTCCTGGCGAACGCAACTATGGCACTGTACGTCTCGACGGTTCGCTCTAGCAGCCTGGATTGCAGGTCTTGACCCGATCCTTCATGTTCGATCTCGCTGAAGTATCCAAAAGAAACAGAAGGATCATAAGCGAATACAACCAGCGCCGTCCCCAATGAGTCACGAAAATTATCAGTCTTGTAGCGATCCGTGCGCGGAATGCCGACGGGTATCAACTCTGTACCATTGTCGATCGCTGTCGAATTACTAAGCCAACCAGCTACGTACGAATTGGCCGTATAAATCACGCTCGCATTGATCGGCCCGCTAAAGAAATGCTCAGGATAATAGTTCTGCCAATCGACCGATCTTTCGGGCACTATCATTCCCTCCTTGTAAACAACAATGAAAGGAACACGAAGCGTCTTGCAGGCCCTGGATAGCTCTTGCTGTGCAATGTAATTGTGATTGCAGGAAATTACTCCACGAATGCCTGTCAACTTGAAGAATATAGGCAGCGTGCGCATCAGAAAAGAATAATACAGAGCCTTCGATCTGTCCCACTTTTCCGTCGAATGATAGTTGCTCTCTGTCAGCCCAGCTAACGGCTGCGACGCTATCCGGCTGAACATCAACTTCAGATAAAAGAGACTGAGCGGTCGCAGCTGAAGCGAAGGATCAATTTTCGGAAGTATGGCGACGTCTTCCTCAAACTGGTCTTTGTACAATGCGAGCAATTGAGATGAACCTCGCCGAGAGCCATCCCTCGAAAGTAGCGTTAATGCGATGGCCGTTAGCGATGGTAACTGCAAGTATAGCGCCATGCGCAGTAGCCGAATGGACGGATCCAAACGCGGGAGCGAAGGCAGTTTCATGACCCCGATGTGTTCTGCAGTTGGAGGTTGCGGCTGAACCAATGTCCTTCGGACCGGCTCAACGTTTCCCAATCACCTTGTGCTGCAATGCGACCGTCGCTCAATACGATGATCGTGTCAGTTTCTCGTAGCGTCGACAGACGGTGCGCGATCAATACGATCGTGCAGGATCCTCTGAGCTTGTTGAGGGTGCGTTGCACGGCTTGTTCGGTGATGGTGTCAAGGGCCGATGTGCCTTCATCCACGATGAGTAGATCCGGACGCCGATAGAGCTCCCTCGCTATGGCCAGACGTTGCCGCTGGCCACCAGACAAGCGCTCCCCGCGATCTCCGATAATGGTCAGCAGGCCGTTCGGCAGTCCTTGAATGAATTCGTCAGCCTTGGCATCAGCGATCGCCCGTTGCAATCGGACTTCATCGACACTTGGACTCCAAAGCGTCAGATTGTGCAAAAGAGTTTCATTGAAGATAACCGGATCTTGCGTGATGTAGCCTATTCGTTGTCGGAGTGCGAACTTGTCTAATTCCGAATAATTCTTCCCATCCCACAAAATATGACCGCCGCTCGGGGAGACCACACCCGAGATCACATCGACGAGCGTTGTCTTGCCGGCCCCGGTTTCGCCGACGATACCAATTGCCGAGCCCGCCGGCATGGTCAGGGAGATGTCTGTCAATACCGGAGTGGAACTGAGCTCTACGTCTATGTTTTGCAACTCGATGGAATTCGAGAGCGGCGATGGACTGGCTTTACCGCAGGGCTCTTTGGCCATAGCCACCTGGGCAAGGCTGTCTCTGAGAAGCGAGATAGCACCAACCCCTTGCGTGAACCCGGTCGTCGTGCGTTGCAAGCTGCCGAACCGCAGGATGGCCCGATAGAGGAAGAGGAGCGGCAGTACGATTTGGTCGATCGACTGTCCAAACATGCTGACGGAAACCGATGCAAAGACCAGCCCGATGAGGATCGCCAGCGGTTCGATGGCTGCGGCCGGAACAATCTGGAGAATGTTCATGACCAAGGCCGTCCGTGTTCTCTGCCGCAGCACGGACCGGGTCTTGTCGACAACAACCTTTCCAGAGCCTGTAGCCTTCAAATATTTCATTGCAGTGAGGAACATGTAGAAAAAATGCTGGCTCTGCTCGTTCTTTCGAGTCAATTCGTGTGACTTCTGGTTCATCATTTTGAGGATGGGCAAATAGGAAAGCCCCAGCAGACCGCCACATACGATGGCGAGGAGGCTCATTTGCCAATTCACTAGAAAGGATGCGGCCAAAAATACGCCAACAAATGTTGTGCCGGACATAAGGTTGGCCAATGACTTTGTTGCACCGATCGTCGTGTCGACCTCGATGGTGAACAGATTGATGAAATGTGACTGATTTTTTGACGCCAGGAAAGGGTAGTTTGCCAAGGCCAAGCGCTCTATCAGTTCGGAATTGAGCGACTCGCGCAAATTCAAAAGCAGATAGGACTGATAGATGCCGGCCGAAATAATCAGAAAAAACTTGATCGTAAAGGCGCCCACTATGAGCAGCGCCGCCGAATAGAACGTAAGGCTCAACCCGAAATAGGACAGGAATTCGGTGGCTGTTCGCGTGATGACGGACGGCTGTTCGGCCTGTTGCAGCTGGTCGAGGATCGGCAACAGTAAAGAAATCCCCACAACGTCGGCGACTGCGGCCAAGAACATGGTAAAGGCGAGTAACGCAAAGCGCAGCCCCACCCGCCGAATCAGCCAAATGGCATGATTGATCAAGCTCGCGTTACGTTTGTCTTGCAGATGCGTGGTCAAAGTTCAAAAGCTACCGGCACGAAGGTGCCGCCTTTGCGGCCAGCGGAAACAAGCCCTTGATGTGCTGCAATGTTTCCGGAGGCATGGACTTGCGATAACAGGCGCCCGCCTCATCCTGGGAGTGCGCCGCACTGGCGCCTTCGGCCGCGATGAGACGCAAGGCCTCGATCAGCACGCGTGCACAATGGGCATAAAGATTGGCCCGAAAAGCGTGATAGGTCCAATCAGCGCCTATGCTGTAGGCCTGGGAGCAAATGACCGGCCCCGTATCGATCCCCTTATCCAACAAATGGGCCGTCGCAACGACCTCGTCACCGTTGAGTATCGCCCATTCCGGGCAAGAGTTTCCCCGGTATTGGGGCAGGCTCCCAGGATGAACATTGAGCCAACCAATACGCGGTCTGGTCAAGTTCTGGCCCGACAGTATTCCAACACCGCCTTGAATAGCGACATCGATTTGCATGTTGCCCAAGAACTCGCCCAGTCGAGGGTCGGATGCGCTTTCGAAGGTGTCGGAAACGGCATCCGACGGGATGCCCTGCGGACGCCAAAGACCGCCCGTCCGACTCCGTTCGCGCTCCGTGCTGGCGGCCGATATCGTACCAACAGTGGCTGTGACCGTTGGCCGAAGGCCGGATTCATCAAGCGCTGCAAAATACTCCCGTCCGACAAAATTGCCCGCCTGATAGAGGAGTGCAGTGCGCATCCTAGTTGTGATCCCAGATGTTGTCTTTGATCCAATGGCCGTATTCGTTCTTGACCCAAACGCGGCTGTCGCGGAACGTGTCGGTGATCTGTTCGAACTCGTTGCGGCTCATGCCGACGTAGTGCATCCAGCGGGGCAGATCTCCTGGAACGACATGATCGTACTGGCGCACGAGGTCTATGCCTTCGCTGCGGCTCAACTTGCCGGTGCGAATATCGCGGCAGACGTGATCCGTGCAGCGACCATATCCGAATTTCACGTACTTCATGTAGTCGTGAATGCCGTTGTCGTGAATGTTGTTGAGGTTGGAGTCCGTCTTGTAGGTCCGGTCGAATGGAATGGGGTTCACTTCAAACCCGTAGTCGTCGATCATCCTTTGCGTGTGCACATTCTGGTTCCAGCCGAAGTAATTCGAAATGAACACGCCCCGGATACCAACCCGCTCGATCTGATCGTCGTCCGGATACATGGCCCACAAGAGATCCTGCTCCGTTAGTTCTTCTTCGCCAATGAAGTCGTCCCAGTCGAACCCACGAAGCAGATGCTCTTTGCGGTATCTCGCCGTGTACTCGACCATATCTCTGTACGAATGCATTCCGCCCAGGTTCATGAAGCCATGTTCACCCCAAATGACGAGAGGAACTTCAAAGCGCACGGCCATCTGAATTGGAATAGAGTTGATGCCCATGTGTGCGTGCATGTCGGGATCGCCCATCCGCTTCAGTCCGACGCGGTTCATTTTCTTGAGGACGTCCACCGAAGGCGTGAAGTTGAAATAGTCGCAACCGAACACGTCCTTCATGCGTTGGATATTGCGCTGGCCTATCGGTGTCTCGTTGTTCTCGTTGTACGTGACAAGAAGCGGGTTCATCTTGAATACGTTCTTGAGAAGATGAACTTGGTAGAAGCTGTCTTTCCCTCCACTGACCGGGATCAAACAGTCATAGTGTTTGCCACTCTTGCTGCGGTACTCATCGCACAAATCCTTGAACAACCGCTCGCGGCGTGTCCAATCGACTGTGGCTTGCTCGTCATGTGTTTTGCAGCCGCTGCACACCGCATCACCATCCAGCGTGATCGGCGCTGCGGCAACCAGAGGGTAACAGCATCGCGAGCAGTACGTCATACGCGGTGGCAGAACTCTTCCGTCGGTCGATTCATCGGTCATGATCGTTTTCGCTGCTAGTAGGGATATCGCACGTTGATGTTGCGGTCTCGAAGATACGTTTTTGCCCGTTTGTAGGAGTGCTCGGTGAAGTGGAAGATGTTGCCGGCACTGACGGCGCTGGCGTTGCCGTCGACCAGCACCGAGAGAAAATCGGAAAAGTCACCGGCACCACCACACGCGATGACGGGAATCTTGACCATATCGGCGATCAGCCGCACAGCCTCGATGTCATAGCCCTCGGCCATGCCGTCGCGATCAATGGAGTTGATCAGGATTTCACCGGCGCCGGCCGCCTCCACCCGCCTGGCCCACGTCGCAGGATCGTCTGACAATCGCGTGCGACCTTGATCGACATACGCCGAAAGCTCACCGTCCTCGCGCTTGACGTCAAGGCCAACCACGATGGCCTGGCTGCCATGTTTGGTGGCGGCCGTTTCGATAAGTGCCGGCGACTTCCATGCAATCGAGTTGAGTACGACCTTGTCCGCACCGTGCTCCAGGTAGTCGTCGATCTCCTGCAGTGTCTCGATGCGGCCCCCGAACGTCAGAGGCATAAATGCGTGCCGCGAAATCTCCCCGAGCAGGTCTAGCTTTTCTCTGACGTTCTTGATCTTGTGATCGCTTCGACGAAGATCGAATTCGCCCTCACGCGTGATGTCAATGTAGATGAGTTCATCAGCAAGCCATTCCGAGTACCGTTCCAACTCTGACAGCGGATTGCCGATGACTTTGAAGTCGGTGAAGCGCTCGCTGCGAACAATGAGTCCGTTCATCAGAAACAGCACAGGAATGATGCGAGTCTTCAACATGTCCTATAGCTTGGCAAAATTCCTCAGGATCGTTAGCCCGACCGACTGGCTCTTCTCGGGATGAAACTGCAGGCCGTAGACTGCGCCGCGAGAAACTGCCGCGGTCACTGGCCCGCCATAGTCGATGGTCGCCGAGACGTCGGTAGATGATGTCGGGCGAAAGTGGAAGCTGTGGATGAAATAGGCGGCAGTGTCATCGCCAAGTCCGGCGAGCAGCGGACATTCGCGCTCGAGCTGCAATGCGTTCCATCCGATGTGCGGCAGGCGTAGGTTGTCGCTCGAGCGAGGAATTTGCTCGACCGTCCCTGGGACGAGACCCAGGCCGGCCGTAACGCCGAATTCCGTACCATCGTCAGCAAGCAGTTGCATGCCGACGCAAATTCCCAAAAGCGGCTTGCCCCGGCCAGCATGCTCCAGCACGACTTTGTCGAACCCGCTTGAACTCAGCATAGACGCGCAGGAGGCGAAGGCGCCAACGCCGGGCAGAATGAGGTGATCGTAGTGGCTTGATTCGGATGCGTCGGTCGCAACTTCAAAATCCGCTTGGATCCAGGTCAGCGCATTGGCGACCGAACGGATGTTCCCGATGCCATAATTGATGAGCCCGATCATGGGCTAAGATTGGCCTCTTCGCGCAAGATCGACCAACACGTGATATCGGAATGAATGCCGTCCACCAGAAGCGCCTGACGCTTGATACCTTCTTTGTGCCAGCCGAGATTTTCGACGATTCGATTGAACGCCGGATTTGGAGACTCGGCCCAGATGCGCCGCAAACCCATCGATTTGAAAGCATGCATCGTCAACAGCGTGATCGCTTCGCTTCCGACGCCCTTGCCCCACGCGTTCTTGTCGCCGATCAGTATCGAGAGTTCGGCCGAGCCATGCGGCCACATGATGCTGTTGAGCGCGATGTTGCCGACGTGCTTGCCATCAGCATTCGTGATGATGGCCAGCACCAAATCTCCGCGCGCGGGCAGACTTTCTATCCACTGCACGAGCGCGGACATTGTCGTTGGAAACGCCTTAGGCCCCCGATATCGCAGGACCTCCTGGTCGTTGAGCCATGCCAGGTATGCCTCACTCGCATCGTCGGGCTCGAGGCCGCGCAGCGCAATATTTCCGCCGACGAGAAAGTTCAACGCGGTTCAGCCCCCGATCCTGGTTTAAGACGCGGAAACGCCCGCAGTGCGTTGCCCGCGCAAAGCATCTGCAGATCGCTGTCCGACAGGTTCAAATCCGCGACCTTTCCCAGCGTGAAAGCAGGATCCATCAACTGGGCGTCGCTGGAAAACAAGACCCGATCAATCCCGACAACGTCAATGAGGTCACGAATATCGGTTTCGGAAGGCTTCGACGTCGATGTCGCAATGTCAAACCATACGTTTGGCAGGTCGGCGAGTTCTCGGTGACGCCAGGTCGAATGAGCCGCAATGAACTGAACCTCGGGGTTCTCCATGGCGGCCTTCCGCATGCCTGGAAGATGGGCCATGATCGGCCAGTCCTTCAACTCCCCAAGCGCCTTGAGGATTGGGCGATACTCACGGGCATCGAGCCGCAAACCGTAGAAGTCTTGGATGGATTTTGCGCCGACAAATCGAGCGTCCTCCCTGCGTTTCGCGAGTTCCTGAAGAGAGTCTGCCGGTCGTAGCGGGTTGATCACGACATACCCGCGCGCACGAGGCTCCCTATCGAGGAAAGCGGCGGTTTCTTCGTTTCCTGCAACGATGTCGTCGTTCAGTCCGCGAATTGAGGACGTAACAATAGTCCGCATGTTGTACGCCGAGATCGAGCGCGACAGATCTTCGAAATCGATCCGCGGTTCGAGCATGTTCCAGCCGCTTGTGTGCCAATGTGTATCGATTTTTGGCATCTCAGTCAGCCGCTGCCACTGCGAAGACTCGGGCAGTCCGAAGTGGCCCGTCAGTCCCAGGACGCGGGCGAGATTGCCGCCGGCAATCGCTGCGCGAGATTCAGGTGGCAATTCGGCTGCGCGAAGCAGAAACCAACCGCAGCTGGCGTAGTTCTCCGGACAGCCGGTGCCGATGAACAAACGTGATGCTCCGATGCGGTCCGCCAGGAGCTCGATCGCTCCGGACTGTGTCGCACTGGCGACGTCAAACATGACATTGGGATAGTCTCGCGCCATGGCGATTAGATCGGACGTCAGCGTGTAGCCACCGCGACCAGTCCAGCGTAGCAGCACGGGGTATGATTTTGCGCCGGCGATCTGAACACCCATCGACATTCCGGCGCGATCGTCGACGCCGAGAATGAGTGGCATCCCGGCAGCCTCAAAATCTTTGGCAAATGCTCTGAAGCCATAATCCTGAAAGCTGCCGCCGGTGAAACCTGGCAAAACTGCGGCCGCCGCGAAACCGCGCCCCTTGAGGGTGTCGAACGTGTCGCGCATAGCGTCGAAGCGCGCCAGGCACTGCACGGCCACCGGCAGCAATCGTCCATGGCTCCCCTTGCATGCCGCGAGAAGGTTGTCGTTGCCTTCGTGGGCATCAAACCGGATGGCTTGCCAAGCAACGGCAAGCGCTCTTGTGATGCCGTGGCGGTCCATTTCCGACATCAGGTTGTCGGGTGAGAGGCCACGACCATTCGACGAGTCGATTCCTACGTAAACCGCGCCGTCTATGCATTCCGCGTGGCCGATCATGTCTCGTTGATCAACATCTCGGATGGCTCAAGCAGCAGCGAATGTGTCAGCAGCCCCAGCGCCCGTGCTTCATGCAGCAACGAGGAGTCCATGCCGACGACGAGATCTGCGGCCAGCAGCGCGACTTCCGGCGCCTCAGATTGGCTGATGATCAACCGTGGGCATTTTGCAGTCGCGTTCTTATAACTGTCATACTTGCCTTGTCGGTCCCTCGGATGCGGGCGCACAACGACGAGGGCGTTTTCCGGGGAAAGCGCAAGGCCTGCGAGCTCAGTCGGTCGCGCCATCCGGGCGAGAAGATCGTCAAGCATATCGACTTCGTCGTAAGCGCTGTGGCGTCCTTGCGCGACCATTTCGCGACCACACTCCGAAACGAATAGCACGACCGCGGTGGTAGCATCTGCCCCCCATTGCTGGCGCAGATTTTCCGTCGTGGCCGCGTCGGTTGAGCGGGCAAGTTGTTTCATTCTGCAATGGTGAAGCCAACCGCATACGGTCACTTTGCCTGCCTCAACGCTGAGGGCCTTAAGCTCTGCTGCAATGCCTTCATCTGGCGCGTACAGATAGCTTGGCCAAGAAGAGGACCCGTCCTGCAGCGTGAACCTGGCAGCGAGATTGGCCGGATGATCGATGAAACAATGGCTGGGTATTCCGACCTCTCGTGCGGCACGCCAGAGCAGGCGATCGGTCTCGTCGTCGATATCGCTGGTGCCGGTAACAATCGCGCCGGCGCCCTCGCGTTGCAGCAATTGAGTGAGGTCGACCAAACGGGGTGCGGCTTCCATTGCTTTGGCGTCGACGCGAGCGCGGTGCCACATGCCCAATCCCGGCGGGCGGGCGAGGACCAGGGGCGGCTCTGCTGATCGCGCGAGTGCGGAGCCCAGCGCGTTCAACTCCTGGATCCACATCAAGCGCCCGGCCACCATTTCATAAACGGCGATGAGCTGATTGGTGGCACCGGGATCGCGCGAGTAGTAGAGTGCATGCATAGAATTGAATTCAGCCGGCTGCGCGCGATGCCGAATTGCGTTCGAATTGAACAAGTTCGTCAAGATTGTCCCAAACCCTTGAGAATGCGGCCGCAACATCATCAAGATCGGTCTCATCCATCGGTGGTCGCATCAGCTCGTGCGTAATCACCCGATTGAAGTGGGCATCCTCCGCGTTCGGGCAATCGCCAAGCTCGTAGCGAACGTCACCGCCGTAGTGGGGGCACCGGAATGGACATTGCAGTGAACCGTATCCGATCAGCTCCCGATACATCGGAGAGAGGTAGATCGGTTTCACGTAGCCGGTGCCCATCAAAACACCTTCGTGCTCGCGCATTTCCGTC
Organism: Hyphomicrobiaceae bacterium; assembly: GCA_051009955.1. Classification (GTDB taxonomy): domain Bacteria; phylum Pseudomonadota; class Alphaproteobacteria; order Rhizobiales; family Hyphomicrobiaceae; genus Tectiglobus. Next base: position 10,413 of record JBPCWB010000106.1, read on the forward strand.
GGGGCCAGCTCGGCCTTGATGGCATCCGCGAACGCCGCCCGCGACACACCGGTGACCTCCGCGTCGTAGCTGAGCGCGTGGACGTAGTAGACATGGTCATTGCCGGCACCCACCTTCGGCATGCTCAGTCCCGGCAGTTGATTGATCTGGCGCTCAAGGTAGCGGACATTGTCCTGGCGCTTCGCAATCAGTTCGGCGCCGCGCGCGAGCTGGCAACTACCAATGGCGGCTTCGATCTCGCCGAGCCGGAAATTGAAGCCGATCATGTTCGACAGATTGCTCACGCCCTTTTTCTCGACGACGGCTTCGGCATGGTTGCGGATCAGCTGAAGGCGCTCGGCCAGTTCTTCGTCATTCGTCGTGCACACCCCGCCTTCGCCGGTGTGAATGTGTTTGTGATAGTTCAGGCTGAAGACGCCGATATCACCAAGTGAACCGACCGGGCGGCCCTTGTAGGTCGCGTAAGGCGCCTGGGCACAGTCCTCGATGACGTGAATGCCGTGCTTCTTCGCCAATGCCATGATCGGGTCCATATCGGCAGACTGCCCGAAAATATGAACGACGATGATAGCCTTGGTGCGCTCCGTGATATGCGGCTCGATAGTCTCAGCGGACAGCGTGTAGGTTTCGGGGTCGATGTCCGCGAACACCGGAACGGCATTGAAGACAACTGCAGCCGTGGCGGAAGCGATCATGGTGTAAGGCGAGCAAATGACTTCGTCACCCGGTCCGACACCGACGGCACCAACGGCCGCATACAACCCTGACGTACAAGAATTGACGGAAATGGCGAACGCCGTTTGCGTTGTCGCCCGCCACGCCTCTTCGAATTTCAGCACTTCCTGACCACCGTAGAAGTCTGGGTGCCACGTTCCCAGAAAGCGTGACAGGCAGCCCGAATCGAGCACGTTCATGACAGCCTTTTTTTCCGCTTCACCGATGAAGTTGTGAGCGGGAAACGGCTTGCGCCGCACCGGGGTCCCGCCAAGGAGCGCGAGCTTGCTCATGATCGGTCCTTCACTTGATTGGCCATCGCCATGTTACGCAACGTTTCAGCACATGCCAGACTTTCGAAAGCGGAACCGGCATCGCTGGAAAGCGCCTTGCCGTGGGTCCAATTCCTGATTTCATCGAGCGCGTCCAACATCGCCGTTCCGTAAGAAGTTGCGACACGGGCGCCATCTTCGAGAGACACGACATGGTCATGCCACGCACCCAATGACGCCTTGCGCCGGCGAACAAAGAAGCCGAAGTCTTCAATCGCGATCGAACCGCTCGTGCAAAACAGTTCGAGCTCGAAGATCGCGAAATGCCGACCGTCGAGGCCGATGAGGTGCAACGGTGCGCCATTGGACAGCGTCAGTGTTGCGTCCACCGTTGGATCGCCATCCACGCCGTCGAACAGCGTCCGGTGAACCGCCACGGCGTGCGCGCTCAGGTCCGTCAAATAGGAAACCAGATCGAGCATGTGGCTGGCATTGTTCACGACACCGCGGCAATATCGTCCGACGACCGAACACACCTCACCCCATTTACCGTTCGCGATTTCCGACTTGAGGGCAACCATCTCGCGGTCCCAGCGGCGCTGAAAGTTCACCGCGACAGGAATTTTGCGATCGGCGAAATGGCGAACAAGCGGCCTTGCCGTCTCGACGTCGCCACCAACCGGTTTCTCGCAATAGATCGCGCGGAGATCTACGGCTGTCAGTCTTTCCAACTGTGCGAGATGCAGCGACGTCGGGCTGGCCAAACTCACGATATCGTACGAGTCCAACGCGAGAGCTTCGTCCAGGGAACCGTAGACGGTGGAAACGCCCCACCTTCGGCTGAAGTCCTCGCGGTTGTCCGCATCGGGGTCTACACCCGCCGTCAACGCGAAACCCGGATGACGGATATACGCGAGGGCATGCGTGAGGACATCGCGGTCCGTCGTTGCGCTGTTCAACTGACTGCCGACTTTTCCGCAACCCACGACGAGTGCATTCCACGGCTTAGACGTATCTGTGTTCGACGTCTGCATTCTTCACGGCGATGTCCGGATTGTCCTTCAACCAGCGCAGTATGTCGGACAGCCCGAAGATCGGGTCTCGGGGATATAGCGCCTCAAACACCTGTCGAATGACATACAGGTCTTGCGCTGTATCCAACGTCAGCCTGAGTTCGGGATGGCGCTCGTGCTCCGGAGCTTCGACATTGGCCAGGCTGTAGATGTCGGGGTTGCGGTAGATGAACAAGCTGA
>JBPCWB010000107.1:0-12491 GCA_051009955.1 Hyphomicrobiaceae bacterium
TCATTATCGACTTCTTCCAACTCTGGTGCCCTGGCTGCAACAAATTCTCGGGGCCGTTGATGACCCACTGGCAGAAAAAATATTCACGTGCGATCGCCGACCGGAAGTTGTCGCTTGTCAAGATCCACACCGTCTTCGAGGGGCACAATTACCAGACCGTCCGCCGGCTACGGCGCTATGTGAAGGAGAAGAACATAACGATACCGGTCGGCGTTGACCGCCACGTCGGCAATAGTCGCATTCCAGAGACGATGCGTCGCTACCGCACCCGGGGCACCCCGGAAATGGCCATCATCGACAGCGACGGCATCGTTCGTTTCCAGCAATTCGGGTATTTTCCACCCGAGGAAGTTGAGCCGCTGATTACTGCACTGACCGAGAAGACGCGGGCCTGACAGGCTTCACGGCAGCCGATGGCAACCCGCTCGACTGAATTGGAACCACTTTAACGCACGGGCCGGTTGCCGCCTGGAAGCAGAAGCTGATTCAGTTCAGTTGATGGAGCTCTAAACCAAATATTCACCCTGTGACCGCATACTGAGGCATGAGGCGCAAATCGTGCGCGACGCTTAACCGTGCGTTACTTCGGGTCTGGAAATGAGCGTGATCAAAGGCATCGTGTTGACAGCGATCTTGCTGGCCGTCGGCAACTTCGGCCTGCAGATCTATCTGCGTCAGGACGCGACCCAAAACGTCATCATCTCAGCCTACCGCGAGCACGCAATCGCAGCTTGCCGGCAGAATGGCGGGCAAAACATCAATCAGGCTGCTTGGTCACAACCAAGCGACGTGCGCTTGTCCATCGGCAAAGGCGATCTCGATGTCTATCTCTGGCAGACAAAGCACCTTCTCTGGAACGCGCGCTACCGCAATGCCTATATCTACGTCACCATCGACCACGCGACCTCCCACATCTATTGTGAATATGACATCACGAACGATATGGCCTGGGTCTACCAGCTTGGTCGCGACGCACCGCACCAACCTTATCAGCGCCAGGGTTGATCGTTAGCTCCCGCACGCCCTTAGGCAGTCTATCTTCCGCGTTCAGCCGACTTACCCGTCCGGACCATGTGAAAGACTTGGGACCGACATGGCACGATGATCGCCCTAAGAGGCGCGAGCAACTCCTAGCTTCACGTCTAGTTCTTGGCCGCGGCCTTCATGGCAGCTTTCGGTTTGAAGAAGACATCGACCCGCATGCCGGGTAACAGCGGCGTCTTGCCTTGCAGTTCGATGTCGACTTCGAGAACTTCGACATCGCGGGGTTCGCTCGCACTGCGCAGACCGAGGCCAGGTCTGCCGACACGTGGCGCAATGTGTGTGACCTTTCCCGCGAACTCTTGCCCGGCGAACGCATTTGCACGGATCACCACATCCTGCTCGAGCCAAACCTTGCTGATGTCGCGCTCTTCGACCTCTGCAGTAACTTCGAGACTGGAGATATTGCCGATCACGGCCAGCGGAACAGGCGCTGCTGGCGTTGCGGTCTCACCGGCTGTCGCTTCCAGTTGGAGAACGGTGCCGTCTGCGGTCGCACGAACTCGTGTCTTGTCAAACGCCAACTCCGCCAACGTCAGATCCGACCGTGCAATCGTCAAACCGGAATCCAATCGTGTCAGCAAAGGCAGGCCTTCCTTGGCTTGCGCTACTTCCACCGCCTTGCGGCGCTCTAGGATTTCGCCTTTCGCGTCATCAATACGTTGTCGTGCCTTGTCGACATCAGCGTCCGTCGACTTGCCGTCGCGTCGGGCAATGAATTCGCGATCGAAGTCCAATCGTGCCGAATGCAGTCGGCGCTCGGCCGCGCCCAATTCATCCTGAGCGGCGCGCAGTGCCTCAAGCAATGCATTTTTTGGCTCTTCGTCCTCTTCACGCTCGGCAACACGGACGTCGACTTCTGCGCGGGCGGCTTCGATGCGGGCATAGGCCTCGTCATCCTTGATCACTGCCAAGAGATCGCCTTGACGCACCTTGTCGTTGACCTTGCTATAGACCCGCTGGATGACCCCGGGCACTTCTGTGCGGATTTCGACCTCACCGCCTTTCGGTGCGACCCGCCCTGGCGCGGACGCTTCCCAGACCTTCTGCGTGGCCGCCGGCGTTGTTGTCCCGCTTCCAGCTTGGGCGACGCGTTGAACCTGCTGCTGCTGGACAGTTCCACCGATAGAATCGGGCAGATATGTCACCAATGCGCTGACGCCGATGGCAATGACTGCCGCCAACCCCAGGGTTACCGCCGCTGAATCAGGTTTAAAAAAACTAGGCATCGAGTCGGTTCCGGCTTTTCTTGAACTGTTGAGAAACTGAATTGGCGATTGCGGCGCCTGGTTCATCGTCGATGATGCGACCATCTTCAATCCGCAATATTCGGTCGGCGTAGGACAGCGTCCTTGGGTCATGAGTCACCGCAAGAACCGCTCGGTCGCGCTTGTGCGCGACATTTGCCAGAAGCGCCATGACGGCATGTCCGTTCTCGCTGTCGAGGGCTGCCGTTGGCTCATCCGCCAATACAATCGACGGCGAGCCGGCAAGTGACCGCGCTATCGCAACTCGCTGCTGTTCACCGCCGGACATCTGCTTGGGATAGCTTGTCAGGCGATGGCTGAGCCCGACGGCCGCCAACGCTTCTTCGGCCAGCGGCTTGCTAGCGCTTCCCCGAATGCCACGGACGTCCAGCGCCAGACGGACGTTCTCTGTCGCGTTGAGCGTCGGGAAGAGATTGTAGGATTGAAATACAAAGCCAATGTGCTGGCGGCGCACGTCGGCGAGCTGCTCGGCCGTCATGCCGCGCGTATTCGCACCGCCCACAATAATCTCACCGGCGGTCGGCGAAAGAATACAGCCAATCAGTGAAATCAGCGTTGTCTTGCCGCTTCCCGACGGCCCCATCAGCAGCGTGAGCTCACCGGCCCGGATCGACAATGTCACATTATCGACGGCGCGCACTTTTCCCGCGCCCTCTCCGAGCTCCTTGACCAGATCCTTTACGATTGCGACTGGCTGGTTGGTCATCTGCTGAACACCATCGCAGGATCGATGCGCGTCACCTTGACGATCGCCGACATTGCCGAGATCGCACACATCGAGACGGTCAGCGCGAAGAGACCCAGTGCGAGCATCGGTGTCATAATGATCGGAAGCTCCGTGTTGGCGCTCAAGAGAACAATCCCGATCGCAATCGACATTCCCAACACATAACCGATAACGGCGCTCAGGCCGGCCTGGGTTAGTATGACCTTGTGAATGTAGCCCGAAGTCGAACCCAACGCTCGTAACGTCGCAAATTCGTTGAGGTGATCTTTGGTGCTGGCATAAAGTGTTTGCGCGACAATGACGGTTCCGACCAACGTGCCGAGAAAGGCACCGCCAATCAAGGCTATGCCGGCGCCGGTGCCAAACAGCCAATGCGCAATGCTGCGCTGTTTCATCTCGGCCTTCGTCAAGACATCCAGATCCGGCATCCGCTTCTTGAGTTCGGCCTGAACCGCGCTGACGTTGGCACCTTGCGCAAGCTTGATGAGATAAAATGATGCCGAGTCCGGCGGCATCCCTTGCAGCTTGCGCGCCCGCTTAAGGGTCGTGAAGATATAGGGCGTCGTGGTGAACGAGCGAATGCCGTGGGTCAATGTGGTGACGCGGACCCTCTGACTATTGATCTCGGCCGTTGCTCCGATGCCGCCAACGCCAAGATAGTCAAAATACGTCCTGTCGATGGCGACGGCATCTGGAAGCTTCAACGTATTAAGGCCACCCTCAACGATGTTCCAGGGCAGCAAACCGTCATCGGACACATCCGTGCCGACCACCACGCACAACTGTGTCGCTCCATCCGGCTTCTTCCAGTTGCTGAAGGCCGAAACGATCGGATACACGCGTGCCACGCCCGGCGTAGACAGAGCCGCGTAGCGCTCATTTCCCGTCAATGTCCCGGATTCCTCGACACTCTTCGTACCAAAGGCACCAATCCAGATCTCGCCGTTAGCATTTTCGATCACTGCAGTGATGATTTTGCTCGTGCCGGCATAGATGCCAAGCTGAACGGCAACCAGGACGACGGAGAACAGTATCCCGACGAGTGTAACGCCCAAGCTGACCTTGTCGTAGAACAGGTTGCGCAAGGCTAGCGTGAAGATCATTGAACAAATCCGATCTGACTGACAGCGATGATTGATCTGTCCCCTGGAGGCAAACCAATGTTTCGGCGCAGTCTCTCACAACCGCCCGGCCACTGATCTTCTTGATTATTCTGCGGGATATAGGGTCAATTTTCCCAGCTTTCCACAATTGCCTGCCCGAGCGACGATCTTGCCGCACGACAAACTGCACTTAAGTTCTCAACTTAGCGAAATATATGGCTGATTACTCGAAGTGTTTTGTCATAACGTAACCATGATCTCGATTTACAGGCCGCAAATCACCGGGCGGTAGGGCAAGATGCTGAAAATGAAAGGAAATGGCTGATGTCTGGCGTTATCCGTAAGAGCATGCGTTGGCAGCCGTTAACGATATTCGCCGCGACCGTCATTGGTTTCGCGCTTTTGTCCGGTGCACCTGTTTTGGCCAAGCAAGAAATCCACGGCGTATGGATTGACGATAGCGGCAAGGGAGCCGTCGAAATTCGGCCTTGCGGACGCAGCATGTGCGGCTTCATCGTTTGGCTCAAGAAATCACTGTCCCGCACCGGTAAACCTTTGACAGATAAACTCAATCCCGAGCCGCGTCGACGCGGCAAGCCGATTTGCGGGCTCCAGGTTATCGGCCGGTTGAAGCCGCAATCAGACGGCAGTTGGGACGACGGCTGGATCTATGATCCGAACAAGGGGCAAGCTTTCGATGTTGAGGTCAAGCGCAGATCTGCCGAGTTTCTCCAGGTGAAGGGCTACCTCGGCTTGAAGTTCCTCAGCGAGACATTCGTGTGGAAGCGTGCACCCAACGGCATCAAGCGTTGCAGCAATTAGGCGACTCGACGCCGTAATTGTTTCCGCTAATTGAGCGATGCTTCAATTTGGAATACTCAGTCCCTACATTTCTTCGCCATGGTTAATTGCGACCATGGTCCGTACCCAAGTTCGTAATTGGCGCAGTCGATTTGGATAAGGCGCTCAACACGAGCGGGTTGGGATCACTGCAGACGCAAATGATATTGAGATGAGGGCATGGCAAAACTGGCGGCTCGAAGACTGACGGCGGCGATCACGGCATTGAGCTTGGCCTTCACATCGGTTGCGCCTGTCCACGCACAGGGCAGCAATCTCTCCCGATCCGAATACGAGCAGTGTCAGACACAGGACGAACAAGCGTTTCGCGATGCGATCCGCCAAATAACGCTCGACACGCTTAAGCAGGGGACCGCAACGATCGACTACGCCGCCCTGGTCCGTGATCAGTGGCGCAAGCATAAACTGGCTGACGTCATCGACAATCGCGTCGACTTTGCTGTTACCGAGGTGCGCGAGGAAACCAGCTGGGGCCAGCTTCTCAAATCGCTGGCCTACCGCGACAAGGCCAAGGAACTGGCCGGCGCGGTTGCAGAGCGCGTGTATCGCTCCGACGCCATGAAGGCGGCCATCGAGACCATGGCGATCGGCGTCGGCCAGGAGATCGGCCGCACCATGGAGTTGACGACGGCGGACGCCGCACGTCCTGCCCAGCGCTGCTTGCAAGCATTCCTCGGCCCCCGCTACGGACGGGCGATCGCGCGGTCCGTCATTCGTGATACCGGCGCCGCCTTCAAGGTCAGTGCTGATGATAACGCCGCCGAGATCACCAGTGGCTCGGTCGTCAAGAACGCGTCAGCGGGCATCGCGGGCGCGGTCATTCTTCTGGTGCGACGCCAGCTTAGCCGCATGGCTCAACGCTTGGGGCAGCGGGTCGTTGGATCTGTCCTCGGCCGACTGGTGGCAGTTGTTGCCGGAGGTGTCGGGCTGGTGCTGATCGCAAAAGACGTCTGGGATTTGCGCTATGGTGTCCTTCCGATCATAGCGGACGAGATGAAGTCGGAAGCGACGAAGGCCAAAGTGCGAGAAGAGCTGAGCCTCGCAATTAAGGAACAAATCTCGCAACAGGTCGAAGTGCTGTCGGACAGCACGTCTGACCGCATTGTCGATATCTGGCGCGACTTCAAGCGCACGCACGTCAAAGTCCTGGAGTTGACGGACAAGAACACCAAATTCAAGAGCTTTGTCGATGTCGTCCGCCCCGATCATCTCCCGCGGCTCAATGAAATCGTCGGTCTGATCCTCAAACGCGATCAGGAGACCGGCGTCATCGAGCGACTGAACAATGGAACGCTGCAACGCGCGCTCAATCGGCTCACCGGACCTGGACTGCAGATTGCACGCGAGCTCAACTCGGTCGATGGTGCGCTACAATGGGCGCTTTTGGCACCAGACAAATTGGACAAACTCGTTGCCCACGAGATCCACAAGCGCGCGCAACCCGACCAGTTCTCCAAGTCATCGCTCGGCCGCGTCCTGTCCATGGACGATGACCTCGTCATCAAGCGTCTGGTCGCGATAAAACGCGAGGCCAGGGACGTGCTGTTCGACCTCGGCGACGACAAGGTTGCCCGTCTTGCGCGCGGCATGGAGGCACAGGAGCTCAACACACTGGCGAGCTATATCACGGGCCTTGGCGCCAGTGCACGGATGGTCGTGCTGACGACAATCGCTGAGTCCCCTGCCAGAATGCGCGTGCTGTCATCGTCACGGGTCCGCGATGCCGTGCTCTCCAGCCGCGATCAGGATGCCGCCGTCGCGATGATGCTGCGCGCCGACAAAGGCATCAACATCAAGACCATCAACAGCGACCTGGCCCTTGTGCTCGACCGTCGCGTCAATCCTGTTCTGATGTGGGACAAGCACCCGATCATCGTGACTCTGGCCGGCGTCCTTGCCATTTTGCTGCTGTTGATTTTGCGCCGGCTTTTCTTCCGACCCCGCAGAGCGGCGGCGCGAACCAACGCTTGATCAGGTATTTTGCAATGAAATGCGTATCGACCGACACGATCGCCGGCCAGAGCATTCGCCATGGCGACATCGTGCATAGCTGCGCCGTCAGCGGCGCGAACGTTGTGCGGGATGTCCGCGAAGCGATCACCAACGTCGTCGGTGGCAAGATGAGCCGCTATGAGACGGTTCTCGACCTGACGATCGAGCGCGCCTTCGACACGTTGCGCAGCCGGGCCGCCGAACAGGGTTACGACGGCATCGTTGGCGTGCGCGTGTCTCATCCACATATCACCGACGGTGCCATCGAAGTTGTAGTCACGGGAACCGGCTTCTGGTACGAGCAGAATGCCGTTGGCTAGCCTGACACTTGTCCCGACAATCACCAGGGCGTGTTGCCAGGCCCCGACGCTCAGCGACCTGACAAGGCGGGGGTGGATTATGGGATTTATTAAGCGACCGAGTCTGTTGACGTTTCTCGTCGCGTTGATCGCTGGAGTTGCTGGAACATTATCCCACCTTGGCGTCGCCATTCCGGTCGTCGGCGGCTTCGGCTTCTGGCTGGTGTTCGCCGCCTACATTCTGTTGGTGCTTGGCTGTGTCCTACGCGGCATGTGATGGTCGGCCGTTCACTGACAGAGCCATGAATCCGATCAATGATGGTATCGGGCACCCGATTGCACTTGCTGGCGGCTTTTCCTAAAATTGCCGTCAGCGATCAGTGGCGGTCGCGTTCTATGCAACTGCGTCCCTGTCAAACCATCAGCTGGAGGAAAGTGAGTTGACGGATACAGAAACGAGCGAGGAAAAAGACCGGCGCCTCCGCAACGGTCGGATGGCCATCATTTTATCGTTTGCATGGTGGATCGTGTCGATCGGTGGCATCATTTATGTCATCAACGCCCAAAGCTGATTGTGCTTGGGAGATTTCGGCGGATGACGGTCGCGGTCTGATCGCCCAAAACGGCATGGGCGCGATCTCATCGCACATGTCGATGATTGACTGCGCCACAGGCGCCGCTCAGACACCGCCGACAGATCGAGCTGGATCAGCAATCGTCCACCAGCAAATTCCGCATGCTAATTGAGCGCCTCGTCGAGCTGCTTGAAGTACTTCTTGACGAGTGCGACGTTGCTCTGGAATTTGAGCTTCGGCGTCGCCTCGATCGCCTCCCTGAGCTCATCCATCAGCACCTTTCGCTCTTTTTCAGGGATCTGCTTGTCGGTTTTGAGCGACTCGATTTCGTCCGCCATGGCATCGCGCGGTTCACGGAACTTGCCGGCATCCTGGTCAAATCCCGAAAGCACGAACGAGATGTTTGAAATCACCAAATCAATATCTTCAAACGACTCGAAGCCGTGCTTCTTGGCCAGCGCTTCCAGAGCCTCGACCAGCTTCGGGTCCGGTTGGTCGCCGGCCTTTTCGATTTGGGCGAGATATTCGTCGAGCTGTTGTTGCGCGGCAAGATAGCCCTTGATCTGGACCTCGGTCAGTTTGATCTGTTGAAAGACCTCGTCCTGGGCCCGCAACGGCCCGGCCAGCGTGAGACCGAGGAAAACGACGGCAACCGTCAAGAGCAAGGTGGGCAACGCTCGGAACATTCTCTATCTCTCCAATTGGCAGTGCCGGAGCACAGGCCAGCGCAGCACGTGCCTGGGTCGCCGGCGACCGACAGCGCAAGGATTGCGTTTGTCGGCACAAATTCTGTCCGATACAAGGCGGAAGAACGCCAACATTGCTTAAGACCTCGCCATGGCCATCGCCCCCGTTGACGCACCTTGGACACCACATGACGTTGCCGCTGTCACGGCCCTGATCGATCAGCATTTTCCGCAGGCCCGCGACGATGTCGGTGCATTCGTGATCGAGGAACTCTCACACCATTGTGCGATTGTGCGGCTGCCCATTGACGCCAAGTTCATCCGGCCTGGCGGCAGCGTCTCCGGCCCCACGATGTTCAAGATTGCCGACCTCGGTGCCTGGATTGCCATTTTGAGCAAACGCGGACCGGCCGGCGTCGACGCCGTCACCGCCACCCTGACGATCAACTTCCTGGCCCGCCCGGAACCGGCTGACCTGATCTGCAAGACCCGGCTTCTACGGCTTGGCCGCCGCCTGGCGATGGCCGAGTGCCAGGTTTATTCCGACGGCCGCACCGACATGGTCGCCCACGCGACCTGCAGCTACGCGATGCCGATCGGTTGAAGGGAGACCACAAGTCGTCAGTTTATCACAACGATCAGGCAGTGCGACCAAACCGCGAATTGCCGGTCTCGAACTAAGTGGCCGACAGGCCATCGGTGACGACCAGGCTCCTACAGTTTACAGATCCATCTTAATACGTGGTTCTTCTAGCTACCGGTAGTGGTATCATATTACCACATATATCAACACGCTGATATTCCACATATATTTCCCATTGCGCGATTCTCAAAATCGCAGTATCCCTTCACTAGGTTCAGCGCGGGCTATTGGCCTGCACCATATCCTGGGACAATTGACATGAAGACCTACTCGGCCAAACCGGGCGAGGTGGAGAAGAAGTGGATCCTGATCGACGGCGAAGGCCTCGTGGTCGGCCGTCTCGCCTCACTCATCGCCACCCGCCTGCGCGGCAAGCACAAACCGACATTCACCCCACACATCGACACCGGCGACAATGTCATCGTTATCAATGCTGACAAAGTGGTGTTCACCGGCAGGAAGTTCGATGACAAGCGTTACTACCGCCACACCGGCTACCCGGGCGGCATCAAGGAGCGCACGCCGAAGATGATTATGGAAGGCAAATTCCCCGAGCGCGTGGTGACCAAGGCCGTCGAACGCATGCTCAACAAGAACAAACTACGCGGCAAGCTGATGCGCAATCTGCGCGTCTACAAAGGTGACGCGCATCCGCACGAAGCGCAGAACCCGGAAGTGCTCGACGTCAAATCCATGAACGCCAAGAATGTGAGAGCCTGATCCGCATGGCTGAAGAAATCAAATCCCTCGAAGACCTCGGTGACACGCCTGCCGCCGAGGGCATCATCGCCGAAAACGCAGCCCCCGTGTACGTCCAGAAGCTGGACCCCCACGGTCGCGCCTATGCCACTGGCAAACGCAAGGATGCCATCGCCCGTGTCTGGATCAAGCCGGGCAGTGGCCGCATCCAGATCAACAATCGCGAGTTCGACAAATACTTCGCCCGACCCGTTCTGCAGATGCTGTTGAAGCAGCCGCTGCAGCTCGTCGAACGGCTCGACCAGTACGACATCCAGGCGACCGTCAAGGGCGGCGGGCTGTCGGGTCAGGCCGGCGCCGTGCGCCATGGCATCTCCAAGGCCCTCACGCACTACGAGCCGGATCTTCGCCCTGCACTGAAGAAGGGCGGCTTCCTCACCCGTGACAGCCGCACGGTGGAACGCAAGAAGTATGGCCGCAGGAAAGCGCGGCGCAGCTTCCAGTTCTCGAAACGCTAGCGCGCCGGGACGGAACCGGCGGTGTGCTCGGCTCCCGCGTGCGTCGCCGCTTGTCCGGAACCAACCGGAAGACAGAGAGGTCGCCGTACAACCTGCGGCGGTCCGACCTCAGCGGCCGATCGCCGTCCTGATGATCGCAGCACGATCGTATCGGATTGGCCATATGGCCCACCCAATCGGCAGGGGTTGATTGTGTTTTTCTGCTGATAGGCTTGCCAGCAGGCCCATGACTGCGCAGATAGGCAGCAACCGCGCGCACCAGAATGCGCGGCCCATGAGGAGACCGCATGCCCGAACTGTTTACCGGCGATATCTGGCAACTCTTGGCCGCAGTGCAGGCGGAACTCCAGCTAATCGGCTCGCCGGAATGGTGGCAGAAAAATTATGTCCCGTTGATCAACATCATCATGATCGACGTGGTTCTAGCTGGTGACAACGCGATCGTCGTCGGCGTCGCCGCCTCCCGCGTCGATCCCAAGATCCGTGGCAAAGTCATTTTCTGGGGCATCCTGGGCGCTGTCGTTCTGCGCATCGCCTTCGCGGCAGTGACGACACAACTCCTGCAGATCGTCGGACTGACGCTCGCCGGCGGTATTCTGCTGCTGTGGGTGTGCTGGAAGATGTACCGTGAACTGGTCAGCAACAACGCCATGACTCTCGACGACATTGAGAGCGGCAAAGGCGACGCCCCGGGCACGCAATACGTCGGCTACGGAGCGGCGATTTTCCAGATCATCCTGGCCGATGTGTCGATGTCACTGGACAACGTTCTGGCCGTCGCCGGCGCAGCCAAGGGCAGTCCGTTGGTCTTGGTCATCGGCCTCGCCATCGCGATCGTGTTGATGGCCATTGCCTCGCATCTCATCGCGCGATTGCTAGCGCGCTATCATTGGATTACGTGGATCGGTTTGTTGGTCATCGTCTACGTCGCGCTCGACATGATCTATTCCGGCTCGGCGGAAGTCTTCTGCCAGATGTACAATTTCGGCTGCGGACAGCCCTTGGCCCGCGCGGTTTTTGATTGGGCCGTGAACTAGAGCATGATCAACTGAAATGGAATCAATGCTGTTTCACAAGCGGCGCGTCGATCCAGAAGGAAGGCGATGCGGCGCGTAGCGGGGGCTACGGGCAAATCGCCTGACGTACTGGGCGGCTGCCGCTTGGAAACCCGGATGGGACGGCGGGATTTGCGCTGATCTCGGCGCGTTCCGTCTTGTCCGTAACGCCGCTACGCCCTTCGACGGCTCGCTTGATGTCATCACAAATCCCGCACGTCAGAATGGTTCCATTTCAGTTGATCACGCTCTTGCCGTCACGTGACGTTGCATGCTTCAACGGCCCGCTTAGCGCACCAAAGCATGGGACATGACGGCCATGGTGCGCTGATAAACCTTGGCCCGGTTCCAATCGTGAAACACGGCATAGTTGGCCGTTCCAGGCAACCAACCCTGACCGCGCTTCCAGCCGTGCGCGCGCAGAAAATTGGCGATTGATGCCAGCACATCCGGAATACTACGAATGAGATCGCGCCGCCCGTCACCATCAAAGTCGACGGCATACTTGATGTAGGACGACGCCAGAAACTGGGCCTGTCCGATCTCACCGGCCCAGCCACCCTTCAGTTGCGACGGTCGCATGTCGCCGCGTTGGACGATGCGCAACGCGCTGATCAACTCGTTGCGAAAAAATTTCGCCCGCCGGCAATCGTAGGCGAGCGTGGCGAGGGACCGGATGATGGACAGCTTGCCGCCGCCGGCACCGTAGTTGGTCTCCAGTCCCCAGATCGTTACGACGACTTCCGCCGGAACGCCGTAGCGCTTTTCAATCCGACGAAGAAGCCGACCATGACGCCGCAATCGTGCGCGTGCACGCTTATGCATGTACGGTGATGCACGCCGTTTGTAGAACGTCGCGAAACTTTGCTTGAACGATCGCTGGGAGCGATCGAGCCGAATGACGCGGCGGTTGTAAATGACGCCGGACATGGCGCGATTGATCGTCGACTGTGAAATTCCCCGGCTGCGGGCCGTCGCCTGAAAAGCATTGAGCCAGCTTTGAAACCCAGCGGCCGAGTTGCCG
>JBPCWB010000108.1:0-5458 GCA_051009955.1 Hyphomicrobiaceae bacterium
TGGCCTGAGCGTAGGAATTCGGGCGATTGCCGACGCGCACGTTGTCAGCCACATATTTGTCCCATGCCCTGCGCTCTGATTTTGCTTCGTCGATCCAACTGTCGGGCGCCGTGTGGGCGCCCAATGCTTCATCCAAGGCCGCAACGGTCAGCTTCGCGTCACCGACCACGGGCAGGGACCGGTGCTTGCCGGCGTCGTGGCGCGCAGCATTGATAGATATGAACTGCGCCGACTTATCAAATGCAGTCCAGGACCCAGTGGTGAAATCCTGCAATCGGGTGCCGATCGCCAAAATCACATCGGCCTTTTCTGCAATCTTGTTGGCCGAATCCGAGCCCGTTACACCCAACGGTCCGATATTGAGTGCATCGGTCGCCAGCATGTTGGCGCGTCCCGCTATGGTTTCGACGACCGGTATCTGATGCTTCTCGGAGAAATCAGTCACTTCCGTCACGGCACCGGAGTATTGCACGCCACCGCCTGCGATGATGATTGGGCGTTTCGCATCCTTCAAACAAGCGACAGCATCGGCAATTTCCCGCTCGTCCGGTGATTGGCGGCGAATGCGGTGGACACGCTTTTCGAAGAACTCCAGCGGATAGTCATGCGCCCATCCCTGGACGTCCTGCGGCATACCGAAAAAGGCCGGTCCGCAATCTGCGGGATCCAGCAGGGTTGCCAATGCGGCCGGAAGCGACTGAATGATCTGTGACGGATGGGTGATGCGGTCCCAATAGCGACTGACAGCCTGAAACGCGTCATTGAGCCCGAGGGCCGGATTGCCGAAATGCTCCAGCTGCTGAAGCACCGGATCCGGTAAGCGCGTCAGGTAGGCGTCGCCACACAACATCAACATCGGCAGCCGGTTTGCGTGGGCAAGCGCGGCTGAAGTCAACAGATTTGCCGTTCCCGGACCTGCGGAGGCAGTGCAAAACATGAAGCGTCGCCGCAGATGATATTTTGCGTAGGCAGCCGCAGCAAATCCCATGGACTGCTCGTTTTGCCCACGATAGAGCGGTAGCTCCGCGCGATGGTCATACAATGCCTCACCAAGGCAGGTCACATTGCCATGACCGAAAATGCCAAAACCGCCGCCGCAAACGCGCTGCTCACTGCCATTGATTTCAATCCATTGGTTCGCAAGAAAGCGAACGATGGCCTGAGCAACGGTAAGCTTGATTGTGCCCGCTCCTGAACTCATTCGGCTCCTCCAGACCTCATTTCGGGTCTATCCTTCTTCACCAGAAAAATGCTGATTGACGTGTCTGACACTTTCAGGATACGAATTTTGCAACCGGTTGCAATCTATTTTTTTGAAGGCTCGATTCTATGACCAAATTGGGCATTGGAGTTATCGGCGGTGGCTATATGGGCAAGGCTCATGCGGTGGCCATGTCATCCGTCGGTGCCTTGTTTGACACGGCGCTCCGGCCGTCTCTTGAGATGGTCTGTTCCAGTACACCAGAGTCTGCCAGACGATATCAGCTAGCCTATGGGTTCAGAAGTTCGACGGCTGATTGGCGCGAACTCATACAACATGATGATGTGGATGCCGTCGTGATCGCGTCGCCCCAGGAAACCCATCGTGAGATTGCTCTCGCGACCTTTGCGCTGGGCAAACCCGTGCTGTGCGAAAAACCACTGGGCGCTGGACTCGACGACAGCATCGCCATGACGGAGGCCGCGGAGAGCAGCGGCGTTACCAACATGGTGGGCTTCAACTACATTAGAACACCCGCAACGCAGTTCGCCAGGAAACTGATTGGAGACGGTGTCATTGGTGACATCACCTGGTTTCGAGGTGAACATACCGAAGATTTCTACGCCGACCCGCAGACCCCTGTCTCGTGGCGTAGCGAAGGCGAAGCCAATGGCTGTATGGGGGATTTGTCTCCGCACATGATTCAATGCGCACTGGCGCTGGCAGGTCCGCTCAACAGTCTGTCGGCAGCGGTTGAAACGGTCATCAAATCCCGGCCCGATGGCAAAGGCGGGACAGGAACCGTCGGTAACGACGATCAGGGCCAGATGATGTGCCGCTTTGAAAACGGTGCAATGGGTCATCTCTACTTCAGTCGCATCGCGACTGGGCGCAAGATGGGATATGCCTACGAGATTACGGGAACCAAAGGCGCCATCCGGTTTGATCAGGAAGACCAGAACGCGCTCTGGCTCTACAAGATGGACGGCGACAACGCCACGCGTGGTTTCAGTAAAATTCTGGCAGGCCCGGAACACCCGGACTATCTTCCATTTTGTCAGGGCCCCGGACATGGCACCGGCTATCAGGATCAGATCATCATAGAGGCGGCGCATTTTTTGGAAGCGATCGCCGGCAAGACCAAGGCATGGCCGGATTTTCGCGTCGGGCTCAACGTTAACCGCATCGTATCTTTGGCTCATCAGTCCAGTAGGCAAAAAAGTTGGGTTGGTGTCGATCAGTAGTGTCCCTCATGACCAAGGGAATCCGTGAATCAATGGCGATAAGAATTGGCAATGCACCCTGCTCATGGGGCGTGGAATTTGCAAACGACTCGCGCAACCCAACCTGGGAGACTGTGCTGAAAGAGAATGCCGAAGCCGGCTACAAGGGCATTGAGCTTGGACCGGTTGGTTTCATGCCGGAAGATCCCGGAATCCTCGCCGACGCGCTCGCCAAATACGATCAGGAATTGATCGGTGGCGTCGTTTTCCGACCCTTCCACGACGTCGATCAATGGGATGATGTGTTGGATGGCTCAGTGCGGACTTGCAAGGCTCTGGCGGCCCATGGCGCAAAACACCTCGTGTTGATTGATTCCATCTCGCCGCGCCGCGCCCCGACCGCCGGTCGCGCAAGTGAAGCGGAACAGATGGACAAGGCCGAGTGGAATGCGTTTGTCGATCGAATTCGTATCGTTGCCAGAATGGGCGCTGAGGAGCACGGCTTGACTGTCGGAATGCACGCCCACGCTGCAGGTTTTATGGATTTTGAACCGGAATTGGAACGGTTGCTGGACGAAGTGGATGAGAGCATCTTGAAAATCTGCTTCGATACGGGCCACCACACCTATGCCGGATTTGATCCGGTTCGGTTCATGAAGAAACATATTGGCCGCATTTCCTACATGCACTTCAAGGATATCGATCCGTCCGTGAAGGCCTATGTCGTCAAGAACCGGACCAATTTCTACGACGCATGCGGGCAGGGCATTTTCTGCAAATTGGGAGACGGCGAGGTGGACTTCAGGGCAGTCCGCCAAGTTCTTCTCGACCATGACTTTGAAGGCTGGTGCACCGTGGAGCAGGACTGCGATCCAACCCTTGGCAATACATCGCCAAGCGATGATGCGAAGTACAATCGTTGCTATCTCCAATCAATCGGGTTTTAGGACGACGGAAATGAAGAAGCTCAATTGGGGGATGATTGGCGGTGGTGAGGGCAGTCAGATCGGACCGGCGCACCGTTTGGCCGCAGGGCTGGACGCTCAATTTGAACTCGTTGCAGGTGCGTTGGATCATCGTCCGGAGCCAGGCCGTGCATATGCGCAGCGTCTCGGCATCGCCAAGGATCGTGCCTATGGCGACTGGAAAGAAATGCTCGCCGGCGAAAAGAATCGCGAGGACCGGGTCGATCTGGTGACCGTCGCCACGCCCAACGCGACCCATTTTGAGATCACCAAGGCGTTCCTGGAAGAAGGTTTCAATGTGCTTTGCGAAAAGCCCATGACAATGACCGTCGAGGAAGGCGAAGAGATTGTCAGTGTCGCTGAGAAGACCGGATCGCTTTGCGGCGTAAACTATGGATACTCGGGCTATTCTCTGGTGCGTCACATGCGTGCGATGGTTTCGCGGGGTGACATCGGCAAGGTGCGTCTGATCGTTGTTGAATTTGCGCATGGCCACCACGCCGATGCAGCGGATGCCGACAATCCGCGCGTTCGCTGGCGCTATGACCCGGCACAAGCCGGGGTGTCCGCACAATTCGCCGACTGTGGAATCCACGCTATGCATCTCGCCAGCTTCGTGACGGGTCAGGAAGTGGAAAGACTGTCGGCCGACTTCGTTTCCTGCCTGCCACAGCGTGTTCTGGAAGACGATGCGATGGTGAATTTCCGCATGGATGGCGGAACCGTAGGTCGCCTCTGGACGTCGTCGGTGGCGATCGGCCGCCAGCACGGTCTGGGAATTCAGGTATTTGGAGAAACGGGGGGCCTGCGCTGGAGCCAGGAGCATCCGAACCAGCTTTACTACATGCCACTTGGCGAACGCCTGCAGGTGATAGAGCGCGGTGAATCCAATCTGTCACCGGAAGCAGACCGCACAACCCGCGTCACCATTGGCCATGCCGAGGGCATGCCGCTGGCCTTCGCGAACATCTATGCGGATCTTGCGGAAGCCATTCGCGCCAGAAAAGAAAACCGTTCACCTGATCCAGCAGCTGATCTGTATCCAAAGGCTGCCGACGGACTGCGCTCAATGGCGGCGGTTCATGCCTGTGTGGCTTCGGCAAAGGAAAACGGACTCTGGGTTGACGCAAGACCGCCAATGTTTCGCTAGGCGATCCGAGTTCCCAGGTCCGGTCCACGGAATGCCGACAGCCCTTACTGCCGGCCCATCGTGTGGATTGGGGCGAAGCAGCCGTAAATAAGACGCTTTGCATCGAAGGGAACCTCTCCGGTGACCTCAAAGCGCCCGTCTTGGTGCATTTTTGCTTCGGCAACATCCAGGCTCGCCTTGTCAGGCCACACTTGCCAAGTGAAGACGATCTTTTCGCCGTCTCTCGCGTTGACCGCACGGCGGAAGTCAGTCTGTTTTCCGTCGGGGACGTTGTCCTCCCAGGACTCGACGATTTCGAGACATCCGTATTCTTTGAAGATCTCCGCTCCGGTTTTCGCCCATCGCCGGTAGGCATCCATGTTTTCCTCAGCGACAGGTATGACGAAACCCGCGATGTACATGACCAGGCTCCTTCCAATTTGATGGCTGACGAAGCTAGCGCCGATTCAACAACCAGGCCGCAAGCGGCGATCGTGGATCCCGACCTCGATCGTCCGTTTGGATCACCGGCAAGGCCAGCCTGAGGCCGCTTGACGAGTTGGCACAGGACGGTTTCGTCCTTCAGAGTCAGGATCAGATCCCATAATTCTTTGCCGCAGACGGATCAATCCTTTCGCGGGCAACGCGCAATCTTCAGCTCGCAGGCATCATGTTTGCGGTCGACCTGCGCGTGCTGGCGAAAGAACCGCAGCTAGGTTGTCCAAGCGCGCCACAAAAACGAGGCGCCAGCCAATAAAACCATGACCTCGATGATGGATACGTGAACCGCGGCGGATAGCCGGGTAATCATCCAGCGTGCCGCGAAGGCGCCCGGAATGGTCGCCAGCCCGATCCCGAGCCCGATCACTAGTTCAGGCGCGTTGAGCAGATCATAGACGGAGAACATTCCCGTTCTCACGATGGAAACCAGGATTCCGAT
>JBPCWB010000109.1:0-3519 GCA_051009955.1 Hyphomicrobiaceae bacterium
ACCTGGAAGAACCTGCGTTGTTCAATCAGGGCGTTGCCGATTTCATTGCGCAGGTCGAAGCCGGACGCTGGCCGAACCGTGACTCGCGCGCCGTTAGCGACAGCATCACGGGCATGTCGAAAGCATAATCGACTTGCCCGCCCAACTGCACGACGACCTATTCAGCGGCCGCGGGTAATCCCAAGGTCGTGCGGACCATCGCTTGGGTCGCTACATAGTCTGGCTTGCCAGATCCGAGCACGGGGACCCGCTCAACATGCAGAATGTCGGCCGGGATCATGAGTTCAGCGGCTCCCTTCGTCCGGGCAACTGTCTGAAAGCCTGCGCGGGTGACGGTCGTATCCGTCGTGACCAGGACCAGTCGCTCGCCTTTGCGCTGGTCTGGCATAGCTACAACGACGGACAGGACGCTCGGCGACACTTCCGCGGCGATGGCCTCGACGGCAGACAGTGACACCATCTCACCACCAATCTTGGCAAATCGTTTGGCGCGGCCTCTGATCGTGATGAATCCTTGCGCATCAATGCTGACAATGTCACCGGTGTCGTGCCAGCCGTCTTCGGGCGGTTCCAGCACGCCGGGATGATCGGCACGATAGTATCCAAGCATCACGTTTGGACCACGCACAAACAGGCGTCCGCCATCTGTAATGCCAGGAACTGGTTCGAGGCGCGCCTCCATCAATGGCGAGAGCCGGCCGACGGTTCCGATCTTGTTGGCGAGCGGCGTGTTGATTGCGAGTACCGGCGCCGTCTCGGTGACGCCGTAGCCTTCGAGAATGCGGACGCCGAACTTCTCCATGTAGATGATGCGCGTGCGCTCTTTCACGGCTTCCGCGCCAGCTAGGATCAGCCGCACCGAATGAAAGTCGTATGGATGCGCCGCGCGGGCATAACCGTTCAAGAACGTATCCGTACCGAAAAGGATCGTCGCGTTCGTTTGATAAACCAGCTCAGGTACGATGCGGTAGTGCAGTGGAGACGGATAGAGATAGACGGGCACGCCGCGAACCAACGGCATGATCAGGCCAGCCGTCAGTCCGAACGAATGAAAGACCGGCAGCACGTTGAACACCTTGTCGTCACCATTGACAGCAATCCGCGCCAACGATTGGGTCGCATTCGACAGGATGTTGCGGTGAGACAGGACGACACCCTTGGGTTTGCCCTCCGAACCCGAGGTGAAAAGAATGGCCGCAGGGTCGTTGGCATCTCGTCGGACGTAAGGCTTCTTGCCCCGTAGCAGGCCGCTAATCTTATCGAGCGTTGTGATCTTCGCGCGCAGATCCTCCAGGTAGACGATGGTCAGGCTGTCGGCGAGCGCCGCCACGAGATCTTCCAGCCGCGCCTTCTCGACAAAGCTTCGTGACGTTAGAATGACGCTGACGCGCGCTGCTTCGCAGGCGGCCTGAACGTTGCTGAGGCCTGCAGTGAAGTTGAGCATCGCCGGCACACGGCCGATGCCCTGCAGCGCAAAAAAGGTTACGGCAACGCCGGCGGTGTTGGGCAGTAGCACGCCGACACTGTCGCCAACGCCTGCCAGCGGCATCAGCTTGCGGCCCAATATCTTGGCGCCCATGATCAGCCGTTTGTAACTGAGCCGCGTCCGCAACGGATCCTCAATGATTGCCTTGCCGCTGTCGAGGGTCAGGTGAGCATCGACAAGGGCGTCAAACAGAGTTCGCCTGGTATTCGCCGTCTCGACGGCTGTATCGACCAGGACGTCCTGCAGCGCCAGACCAGCTGCCTGACGCCGAGCGCGTCCTTTCAAAGCCGGATCGACCTCAAGCTTCCGCGGCGGCAGAATGGTCACGGTGACTTTCGGGAACCAGGATTTCTTGATCTGACTCTTGGTCATGTAGGACCAGGACGATCGTTCCAATCCGTCGATACGGACGGGAATGATCACGGCGTCGGCCTTGTCGGCAATCATCGCGGTGCCGTCGTAAACTTTCATCAAGCCGCCGGTGACCGTCAGCCGGCCTTCAGGAAAGATGACCAGCGTTTCGCCGGACTTGACCTCGTTGACGAGTTGCCGCGTTGCCAACGGCCGAGTTGGGTCCAGCGTGTAGGCCTTGATTAACTTGAGGAATGGTTTCACCCACCACGCCTCCGCGATACCGGTGTCGATGGCGAACGCGGCGTGGCTCGGCAGCAGTGCATGGAGGACCGGGCCATCCATGTAGGACACATGGTTCGGTGCGATGATTGCTTTTTCGCCTGGTTGCGGCAGGTTCTCCAGTCCCTTGACGTCGAGGCCGTAGAAAATCCGGAAGAGAAACAGCGCGATGTCCTGCACGCCTTGCCGTCCCCAGGCCCGCAGGACAAGCACGACGGCAATCAGGTTGGCTGTGCCCAGGATTGTGAAGAGGCCCGCAAAGCTGACGTTGGAAACCTGCAGGGCGATCAGGCCAACGAGGCCAAGCGACATCGCACCGGCATTAAGGATGTTGACGCCGGCGACGACCCGCGCGCGGCGATCCGCTGGTGCCCAGTTTTGTAGGGGGGAAAGGGCTGGAACGAGGAACAGGCCGCCGGCGGCCGAAAGCCCGAACAGGTCCACAGCCAGCCGCAGACCCAAGCCGGTCTGCGCAAGCTCGCTTGGTGAAACGGCGATCCCGAGAGGTGAGAGACCGGTCACGGCCCACGCGACATCAAGGGCGAACAAGCCCATCAGCAGCGCGCCGATTGGCACCAATGCCAGGTTGGGGCGGGTCTTGCTGGCGGCGGCAGCGAGCCACGATCCGAATGCAATTCCGATTGTGAAGAGTGTCAGCCCGCCCGTGACGACATGTTCGCTGCCGCCGAGGCCATCCTTGACCAATGTCGGCAACAGGGTCAGTGAAACGACGCCGGCAAGCCAGAACCAAGACGTGATCAGCGCTCCAATCCAGATCCGTCGGTCTTGGCGCAATTCGCCAATGAGACGAAGCGTCGATGATAGCGGATTGCGGGTGAGTGCCAGGTCGGGCACGGCGGCTCCGGTTGGCAGGATTGCGCGGGCCGAGAGCCAGCCGCAAGCGGCGAAGCCGATCAGAATGGCCGCGACAGCCCAACCCGGTACTAGGGCGTCACCGGCCTCGCTGGCCATGGCGATGCCGCCGGCAATCGTGCCACCCAAAATCGCCAGGAAGGTCGCCCCTTCGACGAGTGCGTTCGCTGCCGGCAGTTCGCGCACCTCAAGATGGTCCGGCAAGATGCCGTACTTGATGGGGCCGAACAACGCGGCCATGGTGCCGAACAAGATCAATGCAGTAAAGAGTAGGGGCACGGAATCAAGCAGGAAACCGGCGGCGGCCACTGCGGCGATCGGGATCTCGGCAAGCTTGATGTATTGCGCGACGTGTGACTTGTCGAATTTGTCGGCCAGTTCACCGCCAAGAGCCGACAAGACAAAGAAAGGAATGATCAGCGCCGCTCCTGCAAGCGTGACCAGCAAACCGCCGTCCGCATTGCCAAGCTTGAACAGGATCAGAATAACCAGCGCATTCTTGATGAAATTGTCATTCAGCGCCGACA
>JBPCWB010000110.1:0-34866 GCA_051009955.1 Hyphomicrobiaceae bacterium
TTGGGCATCGCCCAACCCTTAGCTCCTGCCACCGTTTACTTCTGCGACTGAGACGTGGTGCATGCCCGGCCAGTTCGCTGCTGCTTTAGCAAGCACTCCGGCCTTGTCTTCTTGATACTTCTTGAAAACGCCGGCATTCAGGAACAGGTAGAGCTTACCGTCAACGATGTCCGCGAACCGCGGGCTTCCGTCGAGTTTTTTGCCAACAGCGACGCCAAATGCGCAGTAGCCGCCGTATTGGGGCATATATTTCTCAGGTGCGACCGCGAACTGTTTCATCGCCGCTTCCGACGCGAAGTAATAGGCGACGCCGTCATACACATGTGTATGCTTGGCCTGTCCTGGCACAACGCCCAAACCGGTGAAGAGTGCGACGACGTCATTGGCGCGAAAGGCGACGCCGTGCCCAGCGACTGTGGTCCCCTTCGACACGTTGTACTCGTCGACGGCGAACGCCGCCGGTGCGATAGAGAACATGCCAATGAAGATCGCTGCGCCGATCAAAGTATTGATGGTTTTCATTTCGACATTCCTTCTTCGGTTGCCGCCCTTTTTTGGGCGGGTTGGGTGACTTCCGCACGCGATCCGGCCGGCGGCGGGAGCCGACAGATCCCGGCGGTTTCGGAACGCGATCGGCGGTAAAGTGCGCGACGATGCGCGGCCGAACTGGGTGATCCCGCCAGGGAGTGGCGCGACCGAAAATCAGGTTGAGCGACCGCTGCAGCCTGGGCCCTGTGTGACCACGATCACCATCGTGGCGATGGGAGGGCCATAGCGAATTTGCGGCGCCGGATTTCAGAGATCGAGTTCGGAGAGACCCGGATGCCCCTCTGGTCGAGGTCCAAGTGGCCAACGAAACTTTCGATCTATCTCGTCGATTGCAACGTCGTTGATGCTGGCAATACGACGCTGCATCAATCCTGCAGCATCAAACTCCCAATTTTCGTTTCCATAGGACCGAAACCAGTTGCCGTCACTGTCGTGCCACTCATACGCAAACCGTACGGCAATTCGGTTTTCAGCGAAGGTCCAGAGCCCCTTGATGAGTCGATACTCATTCTCGCGCTTCCATTTGCGGATGAGGAAGGCTTCGATCTCGGCGCGGCCGTGAAAGAATTCGGACCGATTTCGCCATCGGCTATCTGGTGTATAGGCCAGCGCTACTTTCGCGGGATCGCGGGAGTTCCAACCATCCTCGGCGGCACGTACTTTTTGGATTGCGGTCATCTCGGTAAATGGTGGTAGCGGAGGACGGGCCATTGTCTCGCTCCGGGTGTTGGCTTTGTTCTTGGGCGTCTCCGATGATCCGGATGGGAGGAGTGGTCCGGACAATCGGAGACAAGTGCGGCGGAGGGGACGGCGCGGTTCGCTGAACTAGTTGACGGCTGCGGTCTTGATTGCAGCGACAGTCGACTTGGTGTCGGCGACGTGGCTGGCGATCATGCGGAAGTTGGTGAGAGCAGCTTCGTAACCATCAAATCCTGGAACTTGCGCCGCAGCTGTCGCATCGGTGACGACCATCACTTCAAAGCCTTGCTCGATAAGTGATCGCATGTGCGACTCGGTGCACAGATTGGCTGACATGCCTGCAAGAATAACCTTGTCGATGCCACGCTTACGCAGCTGCAACACGAGGTCGTTGGTGTCCGGGCCATACACTTTGTGGGGGCTGGCGACGACGGTATCTCCGTCATTGATGTACTTTTTGTACTGATCGAGCCAGTCGGCACCGGATCCCTCGAGACCGGTCGTTGAAAGCGGCCCTTTGCGGTTAAACATGCCAATTTTGTGCATCAGCGTCTCAAGCGCGCCTTCGAACTTCCAGCCATGATCGTGCGGATAGTAATAGTGCGGTGATACGAAGACAGGCATTCCTGCACGCTTGGCTGCCGCAAACAGCTGATCGACGTGTTTCACCGTGCCGTTGGCCTCAATATTTTTGCCGACAACACCCCAGGTCACTCCATTGGGGCTCAAGAAGTCGTTTTGTGGGTCGGTGACCACTAGCGCGGTTCGACCTCGAACGATCTTGAAGCCGGGATCCGGTAGGCCGCTGTTGTCTGCTTGGACAGCAACATTTTCGGCATGAGCGTGGTCATCAAAAAATGAACTGGTCATCGCTGCCGCTGTGATCACCGCGGCAGCCGCAACCAGCGCGAAGGTGGTCGTGCGCAACTGATATCCGCGGGCGAGTTTCGAATACATTTTCATAACGGTCTCCATTTGGCTACGCGATGGACGCGGTGATGAGAAACTGCAAGAGTTACCGATCGGTACATCTTGATGCGCTATGAGTGTACCGATCTGTTCACCATGTCAAGCAATGATTGACAAAAAAATTTGCTGGCTCGGGTGTCGCGCCCGTAAGCTCCTGAATTTATGAAGCGAAAAACTTATCTTGTGCTTGGCGCCAACGGTCATTATGTACAGATCGGTAAACAAAGGACATGATATGCGGCCGACCAAGCGAGACGAGCTAGTTGAAAGAGCGCTAAAGGCGTTCTATCGCAACGGGTTTCACGCGACCGGCATGGACATGCTTGTCGCTGAGACCGGTATCTCGAAGACGTCGATGTACAAGCACTTTCGCACCAAGGAAGATCTGATTCTTGCGGTTCTGCGTCTCAGGGACGAACATTTCCGAAACTGGCTCTATCGTCGGATGGAGGAGTTGGCAGATACGCCACGACAACAATTGATCGCGATGTTTGACGCGCTGGAAGAGTGGTTTGATGAACCCGGATACAAAGGATGCATGTTCATCAAGGCATCATCTGAATATCAGGATGCTAGCGACCCCATTCACAAGCAGTCTGCCGACCATAAGCGCTTGCTTGAGCGGCACATTTCCAAGTTGGCGAAGAAAGCAGGGCTGTCGAAGCCTGGCGCCCTCGCTCGACAATTGCTGCTCTTAAAGGAGGGTGCGATCGTTACAGCTCATCTCGGCCATACTGACAAACCGGCCCGGGATGCGAAGTTGGCGGCCATTCGCATTCTCGAAGCCAACAACCAATAGTTATCGCAGTGCAGCCGTGTTTTGATGCAATTTGGTGCGCTGTCTCGCGTGGCCCGTCACCGCAGAACGGGCATTGGTATTATCGATCGACGTCTCTTGCTGGTCACATTCTGCCGATCTCTGCATGCCCGAAGCGAGCGCGGCCGGTAGTCCATTCGTCCGTTGTTTGATCGAAACCGACTTGGTGCCCAATCGTTCTCCGCGTTGCTCTGAGAACACCAGATCTCTGACTGTCAGCGCAGCGCCATATCCGCTTCGTCCACACAACGGACTTTCGACTTCACAAGCTGCTCAATAAGTCATTTGTTTCAAGGATGGCGGTTGATGGGGTCCAAGCGGACGAACCTTGAAAATCTTGATCGACATGGACCCGCAAGGGTTAAAAAATTGGTTAGAGCCAATCCCCCGAAACCTCAACAGTTGTCGATGGCCAAACCCAATCGGCAAACCGCTTGATCGTTGCGATGCCTAACGAAAGAATCTTAAAACGCACTTACATCGGCTCAAGTACACACACACGGAGAGCGCACAATCAATGGCGCACATGACCTAGTGTGTTTTCTCAACGACGACGCGAATGAGCACAAGACAAACCTGGCTACAGACGCCATAGTGTCGGCATGGCAATTCTTCCTGACATCGAATGCACGATTGGTGACGAACTTGCCGCCGCCGTAGATCGCTATCATGACGCGCCGTTGCTGATCGTTCCACGCGACCCTGATCGGGACTATGACGCGACTGGACGAATTCTGAGCTATGAGCAAGCGCAATCCGAGGTAGCTCGAATAGCGCAGATGTTGAAAGCCGCGGGCTACGGCCACGGGCATCGCATTGCCGTGCTTCTGGAAAACCGGATTGAGAACCTGCTTGTCAAATTGGCCTGTGCCGTACGTGGTGTGTCATGGGTGCCGGTCAATCCGGATTACCGACCAGCTGAGATCGCCTATTTGCTGCAGGATTCTGGTGCTGACTTGGCCCTGACGACGGCTGGGCGGGAGGAACTCATGCGCGCAGGGTTAACTGAGAGCGGCCGCGACACCGATCTGATGATGTTTGATGCGAGTACGCAGTCCCTTTCAAGGCCGTCACGTCCGCAACCGCTGGATGGTTTGCCGTCGCCAAAGACGGAGTCGAGCCTGCTCTATACGTCCGGGACAACGGGGCGGCCGAAGGGCTGCATTGTCAGTCACGCGTATGAGCTGATGATCGGTAAGTGGTACGCCACGCGCGGCGGTCTTCTGACAATGCAGGAAGGCGCAGAGCGCATCTATAACCCGTTGCCGCTGTTCCATATTAATTCCAGCATTTTCTCCTTCTTCGCGGCCATGCAGACAGGCAATTGCCAGATCCTGCCCGAACGGTTCAGTCGGACCCGGTGGTGGCGTGACATCCGTGAGACCGAGGCGACAATCATCCACTATCTAGGAGCTATTGTTCCGGTCCTGCTCAGTCAACCGCCCGGGCCTCGGGATCGTGACCACAAGATCAAGTTCGGTATGGGTGGCGGTGTTGAGCCGACGGTGCATCGCGAGTTCGAGGAACGCTTCGGCTTTCCCCTGATCGAAGGGTGGGCGATGACAGAGAGCTGTCGCATGCTCGCTGCCAACGAAGAGCCGCGCCACATCGATACTCGCGCAATAGGGCGCCCACAACCCGGTCTCGAAGTGCGCGTTGTCGATGACGATGACAACGAAGTTCCCGTTGGTCAGCCTGGAGAAATGCTGGTGCGGCACTCGGCCGAAACGCCGCGCCATGGTGCCTTCTCCGGATATCTCAATCAGCCGGAGGCAACCGACGAAGGTTGGCGTGGCGGCTGGTGGCATACCGGCGACACGGTGCATCAAGACGAGACCGGCATGATCTATTTCGTCGACCGCAAGAAGAACATTATTCGCCGGTCGGGCGAGAACGTTGCGGCGGCGGAAGTCGAGGCCTGTCTGCAGGGCGTCGACGTGGTGGCGCAAGTGGCGGTGCTGGCGGTGCCTGATGAGGTGCGCGACGAAGAAGTCATGGCATGCGTGGTTTTGGCTGGTGAGACGCCGCGCGAAGTGGCTGCGCGCCGGATCTTCGACCATGCGTATGCCAACTTAGCCTACTACAAGGCGCCGGGTTGGATTGCGCTTGTCGAGGCACTGCCGGTAACCGGGACGCAGAAGGTCCTGAAGCACATGATCTTCAAGGATGGTAAAGATCCACTATCGCGACCGAACACATTTGATTTTCGAGAGCTGAAGAAGCGAGCTTAAAGCCCTGATCACCTTAATCAACGATGGGCGGGCGCATCAGTTCGTTGTCGGACAGGATTTTCAGGAATGCCGCCAGCTTCTGTTGTTTATAGTTGTTAACGTCCAGATTGGAATAGTCGTAGAAGCCCAAACCCGTTCGCAAGCCGATGCGATCGTTCTCCATGTTCGCTTCGATGATATCCGGCGCAGCAAATCGCTCGCTCTGCATGGCGTCGCTCATATAGCGACTGGCGTAGTAGAGGATGTCACCGCCACCCCAGTCGATGAATTCGAGCATGCCCAATACGGCAAACCGCAAGCCGAAGCCGTACTTGATCGCCTTGTCAACATCTTCTGGCGAAGCAACGCCGTCTTCGACGAGGCGGGCCGCCTCGTTCATGGCGAGCGCCTGTATCCGCGGTACGATGTAGCCAGGACTGGCTTTGCACACGACCGGAACTTTACCGATGCCCTCCAAAAAACGACAAACCTTAGCCGTTACCCTGGCGGCGGTTTGCTGGCAGGGGCTGACCTCGACCAACGGCACCAGAAACGCCGGATTGAGCCAATGCGCGTTCAAAAAGCGTTCCGGCGTCTCGGTGAATTTGGCGAGATCAGTTGATAAAATCGTCGAAGTCGTGGAGGCGAGAATTGCATCAGCGCCGGCATGTCGGTCGAACAGGGCAAATGCCGCCTGCTTCATCTCGAGCACTTCGGGCACGCCCTCGAAAACCAGGGTTGCGTCACAAAGAGCAGTGTCGGCCTGGCTCAATGCGTGAATGCTGACACGTTCCAGGATCCGCGGCACCATGGCTTCATCGTAGGCGCCCAAACGCGCCAGAGACCGCAGGGTGGCTTCGACTTCGCCAAGTGTTGCCTGGCGAAAGCCGTCGAATTCCTGTCTTGTTCGAGGCTTGGCATCTAACAGTCGGACTTGATGACCCGCATAAGCCACGGCGTGGGCGATGCCGCGTCCCATCCTGCCGGCTCCAATGCAAGCAATGACAGGTCGGTTAATCATCAATCTTCCTCTTTCGGCACTTCGGCACCGGCAACTTCGCCGACAGATGATCAAAGGCCCTTTGGATGCGTGATGAACTCTTCGATGATCTCCGGCGGCACTTTGGCATAGTCCGACACCCGGCTGACACCCTGGCCCGTCAGACGCTTCAGCTCAACCATCATCTCGGCCATTTTTACGGCAATCGGAATGCCATTGATGACCGGCGCCCCGTCGATCGTGTGATTATGGAACTGAGAAAACAGAAGCATCGGTATTCCGCCTCCTGGAATGAGAACATCGCTGCCGGCAGCGACCAGCGGCCGTCCTTGTTCTTCGAAAAGCTCTTTGACCTCATGCGCCTTTTCTTCCAAGTTGTAGGCTTCGAGAATCTGACCTGGTTCAAAGGTCATCGCATCAACCGATATCACACGTTCCTTAAGGCCGTATTTGCCGATTTGGTGATGAAACCAAGGGATAAAGCGTGGATTGATGGTGACGATTCCGATGCGCTGGCCAAGTTGGCAGCAATAAAGCATCGTGGCCTCGCCCATGCCGATGACAGGAATGTCGACCGCTGCACGTGCTTCGTAGAGCCCAGCGTCCTGAAAGTGCCCAACAATGAATGCATCGTATCCTTCACGCTCAGCCTGCACGGCATTGCATATCATCTCGCGTGCACAACGAAGCTCGACGAGCGCGTGAGCGTAAGAATCGTACGGCGTGATACCCCGAATATCGATCTCGGTTCCTGATGCTGAGACGTCGTTCAAGTGAGTGCCGAGTTTGTCCCAGTAGGTTTTACCGTTCTCGTAGTCCACATAACTCTGGTAACACAACTTCATGGAACTGGTCTCCCGCGAGCGACAACGACTTCATCAAAAGGCCGGTTCCTGAAATTGCCCCGACCTCGGTGCACAAATTAATCGCGAATGATTTGATCTTATGGTTCATGAGGGGAACTTGCTTCATTCGATCTGTGCCGGCAGCCAAGTCGCCAGTTCAGGAACGGCGATGAGCAAAGCCAGAACAAATAGCTCAATCAAGATGAACGGCAGGGCCGAACGGACGACCTCGCCAAGCGAGACATCGAACGGGGCAACGCCTTTCATCACATAGAGGAGTAGCCCGAACGGCGGTGTGAGAAGGCTGATCTCCATGACGATCAACATCAGCACCATCAACCAGATGACATCGATATTGTAGTGCGCCTGTAACGACGTCGACCCCAGCAGGAAAAAGGGCAAGGTGAGCAACAGCATGCTAACCTGGTCCATAAAGGCGCCAAGGAACAACAACACGCACATCATGATTAACACGACGCCAAGCGGCGTCAGCTCGAAAGTTGTGATTTGCGCAAGCAGACCGTCCGTCGCTCCTGAATTGGCCAGCGCCTGACTGAAGACTAATGAGCCTGCAATAATGAATAGGATCATCGTGTTGATCTTGGCCGTTTCCACGAGGGCTTTGACGATGGCGCTGAACTTAAAATCGGCACCATCGATACCGCTGATACGTACAACGTTGTTAAACAGCTTGAACAGGTAGCACGCCATCAACGACGCAATGCAGCCGAGTGCTGCCGCCTCTGTTGGTGCAGCGATCTTGAAGAAGATCGAACCGACGACAACGACGAAAATCGTGCCAAGCGGCATGATGTAAATAAGAAACGGAAGCGTTCTATTGAGGATGCGATTGAAACGGCCGTTGTAGGTGGCAGACCAGCGCGACATGCCAAAAAGACTGAGTTCAAACTTAATGGCCTCATTCAGCCCGCTTTCGTCTTGCTCATAGCTCGGTGCCAGTGACGGATTCAAGGCACATCGGATGATCACGTAGGCAAAGAACAAGATCGCCATCAGGATGCCGGGAACAATGCCGGCAATCAGCAACTGGGCCACCGATTGCTCAGCCAGGCTCGCCAGCAAAACCGCCAACGCAGATGGAGGGATCAGCATTGCAATCCCACCGACCGCCATAATCGGCCCCATTGCAATTGCGGGTTTGTAGCCACGTTTGATCATGTCGGGCAGCAGCACGGAGCCGAGGATGGCTGTGTTCGCGATGGTCGATCCGGAAAGGGATGAGAAAATTGTGCCACCGACGACCGCGACGACGGAAAGTCGCCCTGGCACCCGCGCGATCATACGGTCGATCGCGCCGATCGCTTTGAAGGCGACACCTGTCTGCAACAGGATTTCCCCCATCAGCAGAAACATCGCGATGGGCACAAGGCTGAACTTTATGGCGTTGTGAAACTCCATCGGCATGAACACGAGGCCGATGTCGCCGTTGATAAACAATGCCGTGCCGAGCACGTTGGCTGTGAAGAATGCCAAGGCGACAGGCAGCCCCATGAACATGAGCGTGCATACCGTTCCCAGTAGCAAGGCAAGTGCGTAGTACCACTCCATAGCTAAAACGCCGCCTTGACTGGTGCCGACTTCTCTTCCTCGACGATACGGCTGGCGCGGCGTATGCGGAAAAGGAACTCAATGAAAAGAAGAGCGAAAGAAAGACAAAAAACAGCGAGGACGATCCAGTTCGCAATACGCAGGTCCTTGTCAGGCAACGTGCCGTCCTGGTACTCGAGCAACATTGCCCGGGTGCCATAATAGCAAAGCACGACACACAAGCTGGCCCCGATCGCATCAATTACACGCTCAAGATGAACGGCAGCCGGCTTCGATAACGCCGAAGAGATTACGTCGACCCGAACGTGTGCGCCTTGCTGGAGCACCCACGGTGCGCCGAGAAATACGCCAGCGTAAAGTGCGTATTCAACGGCTTCGTTCAGCCACCATAGTGCACCCCAATGCATCTTGACGAGTAGCAAGTTGAGGGGAATGAGGATCGTGATAACACCGATCGATATCGCCACAATGACTATGAGAAGATACAACAGCCAATTGAAACCAGCCTCGATTGCGTCCAGCAACAATGTCACGGCATCCCCACTCTGAGGTTGTTGAGGATTGGAACGGTTGGCGGACACCTGCCACGAGCATGGACAGGTGATCCGCCGCGTTGTTCTATTCTATTTGGTGAATAACTCTTTGAGTTTGGCTGCATGCTTTTCGCTGCGTTTGAAAACCTCTTCCCAACCCACCTTGCGAGCCGCGTTTAGCCACTTTTTGGTGTCGGGTTCCGAGAACGTAATCGCGGTCAAGCCTTGCTTGGCAGTCTTCTCTTTCTGGGCCTTCAATTTTGCCTGGAAAGCCGCGGTGCTTGGTTCTGCCTTGGCTTCAATTTCCAATACCACCTGGGAAATGAGGTCTTGTTGTTCCGCGCTCAGCGTTTTCCATTTTTTCAAATTGGCAATAGTGTGCAGCGCGGCAGTATAAAAGCCCGGTTCAACGCGATATTTGGTAACTTTCACCCATGCCGGCACCCAACCAAGAGCCGGCCAGCCGTACCCTTGCACTGTGCCGTTTTCCATATAGGTGTAGACTTGCCCGATGTTGGATCTTTGCACCGTCCCACCAAGCGATTTGATAAAGGCGGTATAGACCGGTGAGACCCTGATATGGAGTCCCGTCAGGTCAGGCTTATCGATCTTCTTGTTCAACCACACATAGAACGGGCCGAAGTCATGATGCCGACCGATGTAGTGCATGTTCTTGGCGTTCATCAAGTTGTTCAGATAAGCGATCGCACCATTCTTGCGCAGCTCTGACCAGGGATGCTCGGAAAAACGCAGCACCGGTGCCTCAGGTAACACGTTGCCGAAGTAGGCTTCTGTGCAACCAACCATGTCGTAGACGCCCCTCGACATTTTCTGAGTCAAAGTGAAGGGGCTGCCGATGGCCGGAGCGCCACCTTTGAGATCGACTTTGACGACGCCTTTGCCACGCTTGTTGATGGCGGCAACAACTGCTTCAAACGGCTTTCCTGGGGGGCTACCAATCGGAAAACAGCTTGCAGCTGTAAGCGAAACTTCCTTGGCGTGTAGTGATCCGCCTAAGCCGATGCCTGCCAAAATCGCAGTGCCCGTCGCTATGGACAAATTTCTCAGCGTCTTCATTTAGAATTCCTCCTTTGCTTTGGTCTTAATCGAGTTCGCATGCACGGCCTGACGGGGACCAACGATCAGAACATGGTCGTCTTGAGTACCTTCATAGTTGTCAACGGCCTTCAGGTTCATGACAAGCTGGATGTCACTATACTCGTCCGACACTCCGTCGTCTCCGTGCACTTCGCGCGGTGCCCGCGCGAAGGTCAGCACTTTGCTGTGGTTGTTTCGCGGCACCGGTACTTACATCTACTTTTGGCAGTGAATAGTAGCTCTCAAAAAAATTAATACAAGCATAAAATATTTAGGATTGAAGTAAGTGTTTTTCCGCGCTATCGTGATCGCGAGCTGGTGGCAAGGGCGGTGCCCGCAGAATTGGACAAGGGAGCGAGCCATGCGTGTCGCATGTTTGGGCGGAGGCCCCGGTGGTCTCTATTTCGCGATTTCCATGAAACTGCGTGATCCATCGCACGAGGTTGTCGTGTTCGAACGCAACCGGGCCGATGACACATTCGGCTGGGGTGTTGTGCTGTCGGACGAGACTCTCGACAATCTCTCCGAGAACGATCCGGTCAGCGCCAAAATGATTGGCGACAACTTTGCATACTGGGACGACATCGCATTGCACTTTCGCGGCAACCGCCAGCTGTCTTCGGGGCATGGCTTTTGCGGCATCGGGCGTAAAAAGCTACTGCTTTTGTTGCAAGACCGCGCACGCGAACTGGGTGTCGAACTGCGCTTTGAAACTGAGGTCGAAAGTGCCGAAGCATGCCGCAAGGAATTCGATGTCGTATTGGCGGCAGACGGCCTAAACTCGAAAACGCGCGAACTCTACGCGGATACGTTCAAGCCCGATGTTGATCTGCGTCTGTGTCAATTCGTGTGGCTTGGCACACACCAAACCTTTGCCGATGCCTTCACGTTCATCTTCGAAGAAACCAAACACGGCTGGGTGTGGGCGCACGCCTATCAGTTCGACGACAGCACCGCGACCTTCATCGTCGAATGTGCTCAGGAAACGTTTGATGCGTTTGGCTTCGCAGTCATGAGCCAGAAAGAGAGCATCGCGGTCTGTGAAGAGATCTTCAAGGATCATCTTGGCGGTCACAGCCTGATGACCAACGCTGGCCATATTCGCGGCTCGGCCTGGATCCAGTTTCCGCGTGTGCTGTGCGAGACCTGGTTCCACGACAATGTGGTTTTACTGGGCGACGCCTCCGCAACAGCGCATTTCTCAATTGGGTCGGGCAGCAAACTGGCCATGGAAAGTGCCATTTCACTCGCAGAATACATCCACTCCGAACCAGATCTTACAGCGGCTTTTACTCGATATCAGGAAGAACGGCGGCTGGAGGTCCTGCGGTTGCAATCCGCTGCACGCAACTCGCTCGAATGGTTTGAATCTGTCGAGCGGTATCTGGATCTTGACCCGGTTCAGCTAAACTATTCAATGCTGACTCGCTCCCAACGCATCAGCCATGAGAACCTGCGCCTGCGTGATCCGATGTGGATGGAGTCGGCCGAGAAGTGGTTTCAGACCAATGCCGGAACCTCTGAGAACGTGCCGGTTCGTGCTCCAATGTTCACGCCGTTCAAGTTGCGGGATTTGCAGCTCAAGAACCGGATCGTCGTGTCGCCCATGGCGCAGTACAAGGCGGTTGACGGCAGTCCGACCGACTGGCACCTGATCCACTACGGCGAGCGCGCCAAGGGTGGTGCGGGGCTGGTCTTTACCGAGATGACCTGTGTGAGTGCCGAAAGCCGAATCACACCGGGATGTCCGGGCCTTTATGCA
Source organism: Hyphomicrobiaceae bacterium (assembly GCA_051009955.1). GTDB lineage: Bacteria > Pseudomonadota > Alphaproteobacteria > Rhizobiales > Hyphomicrobiaceae > Tectiglobus. The sequence goes on from JBPCWB010000110.1 coordinate 12,052, forward strand.
CCGGAGCATGAGGCGGCTTGGAAGCGGTTAACTGAATTCATCCACGCGCAAACGCCGGCCAAAGTATGCTGCCAGATCGGGCATTCCGGGCGCAAGGGATCGACCAACATCGGCTGGGAAGGTATGGACGAACCGCTGGCAGACGGAAATTGGGAACTGGTTTCCGCCTCCGCGCTTCCATGGTCGTCCGCCAACGCTGTGCCGCGCGAAGCGACTCGCGCGGACATGGACGAGATCAAAGCGCAGTTCGCGGCCGCTGCCGAAATGGCCGAGCGCGCTGGTTTCGACATGATCGAACTGCACGCGGCGCACGGATACCTACTCTCATCGTTTATTTCTCCAGTTTCGAACGAACGCGGGGATGAGTATGGCGGCAGCTTGGAGAATCGCCTGCGCTATCCGTTGGAAGTCTTTGCCGCGATGCGGGCCGTCTGGCCGGAGGGCAACCCAATGTCAGTTCGAATCTCTGCCAACGACTGGGTCGGAGAGGAAGGCGTCACGCCTGAAGACGCGGTTGAAATCGCAAAGGCATTCTCCGCCGCCGGGGCTGATATAATCGATGTTTCGGCCGGGCAGACGACGGTCGACGCGAAGCCCGTCTACGGTCGGATGTTCCAGACGCCCTTCTCCGACCGCATCCGTAACGAGGCCCGCATCCACACGATGGCCGTCGGCAATATTTACGAGGCCGACCATGCCAACTCGATCCTCATGGCCGGCCGTGCGGATCTCGTGGCAGTGGGCCGGCCACACCTGGCCGATCCTTACTGGACACTACATGAGGCTGCCAAGATCGGCGACCGACAAGAAGACTGGCCGTTACCTTATCTAGCCGGCCGCGATCAGGCCTGGCGGCTTGCCGATCGTGAAGCAGAGGTGATCCGGGTATGAGCATTCGCGGCAAACATATTGTTGTTACCGGCGGCGGCACCGGAGTCGGCGCAGAGACGGCGCAAACCTTTGCGCGAGCCGGCGCCAGCGTGACTATCATGGGCCGCCGTGAAGAACCGCTTCAGGCACAAGGCCTACCGTATCAGCTTTGCGACGTGACGGACGCCGAGGCGGTTGCTGCCGGCTTTGATAGAGCGCGTGGCAACTACGGTCCCGTGGTAGCGGTCATCGCCAATGCCGGCGCCGCTGAAAGTGTACCGTTTGCGAAAATGACGCCGGCCGACTTGCAGGCGATGCTGGCAGTCAACCTTGTCGGTGTCGCCAATGTCTGGCAGGCGGCCCTGCCTGACATGAAGGCAGAAGGTTGGGGGCGGCTGATTGCGATTGCATCAACAGCGGGTCTCAAAGGCTACCCCTACGTCTCCGCATATTGTGCGGCGAAACATGGTGTCGTCGGCTTCACTCGGGCGCTGGCACTGGAGCTTGCCAGCGCAAACATAACGGTCAATGCGATTTGCCCGGGTTTTATCGAGACGCCGCTACTGGAAAGGTCTGTTACCAACATTGTCAACAAGACGGGCATGAGTCCCGACAAGGCACGAGAAGCACTTTGCGCAGGTAATCCGCAGAAGCGATTCATTGAGACGGAAGAGGTTGCCTCTAGCGCGCTTTGGCTTTGCAGCGAGGCTGCACGATCGGTCAATGGGCACACTCTGGCAATTTCAGGAGGGGAAGTATGAGCAGCAGGGCCAAGGTCAAAAAAACCGAGGAACTGGATCTATCGAAAAACAGATTGCGCCTCTGGCTCAAACTGCTCAAGGCCAGCAGTCTGGTCGAGGATGAAATTCGGCGGCGCCTGCGCAGCGAGCTCAAATCCACGCTCCCACGCTTCGATGTCATGTCGGCATTGGATCGCGCGCCCCATGGCCTAAAAATGAGCGAGATCTCGAAGCTTTTGCGCGTTTCAAATGGCAACATCACCGGCATTGTCGATAAGTTGACCGACGAGGGGTTGGTCTTGCGCGTCGCGGTTCCTGGCGACCGGCGCGCCAGTCTCGTACGAATGACGCCGAAGGGCCGAAAGTTATTCGCTGAGCACGCCGCAATCCACGAAGCCTGGATCAACGAGATTCTCGGCGGGCTCGACGCCGATGATGTCGTAGGAATGATCCCTCGGCTGGATCAATTGTCAGACGCCTTGAAGGAGCGATAATCAAATGCGCAGCGACGTTTCTCATTTCAATTGCAGTATCGCCGATGGCATTGCCACCCTGTGTCTTGCCCGGCCCGAGCGCAAGAATCCGCTCACTTTTGACAGCTACGCCGAACTGCGCGACTGGTTTCGCGAGCTGCACTACGGCGATGATGTCAAGGCGGTGATCATCGGGCCGAACGGCGGCAACTTCAGCTCGGGTGGTGACGTGCATGATATCATTGGACCGCTCACCAAGATGAACATGAAGGAACTGCTGACCTTCACCCGCATGACCGGCGATCTGGTCAAGGCGATGGTGAACTGCGGCAAGCCCATCATTGCTGCCGTTGACGGCGTTTGCGCTGGTGCAGGTGCCATCATTTCGATGGCGTCGGACATAAGGATTGCAACACCCGAGGCCAAGACCGCGTTCCTGTTCAATCGCGTCGGTCTTGCAGGTTGTGACATGGGCGCTTGCGCAATCCTCCCGCGGATAATCGGTCAGGGTCGCGCGGCGGAACTGCTGTATCTCGGCCGTGCGATGACGGCCGAGGAAGGTCATGCATGGGGCTATTTCAATCGCCTGGCGCCTGCAGACCAATTGATGAGTAGCGCAAGTGATCTTGCCCGACGCATCGCCGACGGACCGAACTTCGCCAACATGATGACCAAGACCATGCTGGCGCAGGAATGGTCAATGTCGATTGAGCAGGCCATCGAGGCGGAAGCACAGGCCCAGGCAATTTGCATGCAGGGCCAGGACTTCCATCGCGCCTATCATGCCTTTGTTGCCAAGGAAAAACCTGTCTTCGAGGGCGACTGATGGCAGACAAGAGTTTTCTCACTTGGCCATTCTTTGAAGATCGCCATCGCCTGCTGGCAGATGAGCTTGAGGATTGGGCGCATACCAGCCTGAATGGCATCGATCATTCCGACACCGATCAAGCCTGCCGCACGCTAGTCGCATCGCTCGGTGAGGCCGGCCTTCTAACGTACTCAGGAGCACAAGATGGGCGCCTGGATGTCCGGAACCTTTGCCTAATCAGAGAAACGCTTGCACGCCATGACGGCCTGGCCGACTTTGCTTTCGCCATGCAGGGGTTGGGCACCGGTGCGATTTCGCTTTTCGGGACAGATGCCCAGAAATCGGAATGGCTGCCAAAAACCCAATCCGGCCGGGCCATTTCCGCATTTGCGCTGACCGAGCCTGCATCCGGCTCCGATGTGGCGAATTCCACGATGACGGCGGTGCGCGACGGTGATCAATACGTACTGAACGGCGAGAAGACCTGGATATCCAATGGCGGCATCGCTGACGTCTACACGCTGTTTGCCCGCACTGGTGAGGCGCCGGGCGCAAAGGGCCTGTCGGCATTCGTGGTGCCTGCCGGGATCAATGGCTTTGACATTGCCGAGAGACTAGAGGTCATCGCGCCGCATCCTCTGGCGACGCTTCGGTTCACCGATTGCAGGGTTCCGGCGGCAGCAATGATCGGCTCGCCGGGGCAGGGCTTCAAGATCGCCATGTCGGTGTTGGATGTGTTTCGCTCCTCAGTTGCTGCAGCAGCGCTCGGATTTGCCCGTCGCGCATTGGACGAGGCGCTGGCCCGCGTGACGACACGCCAGGTACAGGGCGCGCCTCTCTTCGATCTACAAATGGTCCAGGGTCATATCGCCGACATGGCGTTGGATGTGGATGCAGCCGCCTTGCTGGTCTACCGTGCCGCCTGGGCGAAGGATGCCGGCGCTCTGCGCGTGACCAGAGAAGCGGCCATGGCAAAACTGTTTGCCACCGATCAAGCCCAGCACGTGATTGACAAGGCCGTCCAGCTGCATGGCGGCGACGGCGTCAAATCGGGAGAGACCGTCGAAAAACTCTATCGCGAGATCAGGGCGTTGCGCATCTATGAGGGCGCATCGGATGTCCAACGCATTGTTATCGCGAGACAAACGCTCGCCAATCAGCAGTGAGGCTGAACATGCTTCGACAATCAGCGCATGTGGACACCTTCGCACGTAATAACCTGCCAACCGCAGAAACCTGGCCGGACTTCCTGCTTCAAGGATTTCACTATCCCGATCGGCTGAATGCCGCAGTCGAGCTGACGGACGCGATGATCGATAAGGGCTTCGGGGATCACACAGCCCTGATCGGCAATGGCCGCCGGCGCACCTACAAGGAGCTGACCGACTGGACCAATCGCCTTGCGAACGCACTTGTCGATGATCTGGGCGTGAAGCCGGGCAATCGCGTGCTGATCCGCTCAGCCAACAACCCGGCCATGGTAGCCTGTTGGCTGGCGGCAACCAAGGCCGGTGCCGTTGTTGTGAACACGATGCCCATGCTGCGAGCTGGCGAGTTGGCAAAGTATGCCGACAAGGCGGAGATCACCCACGCACTTTGCGACACGCGCCTCATGGATGAACTGACCGCCTGTGCCAAGGACAGTGCATTTCTCAAGATCGTTGTCGGCTTTGACGGCACCGCCAATCATGATGCCGAGCTGGACAGGTTGGCACTTGAAAAGCCGGTGCAGTTTGAAGCGGTTGAGACGTCGCAGGACGACGTAGCGCTGATCGGGTTCACCTCCGGCTCGACCGGAGCGCCGAAGGGTACCATGCATTTTCACCGGGACCTGTTGATCATCGCCGATGGCTATGCACGGGAAGTGTTGTCCGTGGCGCCTGACGATATCTTTGTCGGCTCGCCACCATTGGCATTTACATTCGGACTCGGAGGGCTCGCGATCTTTCCGCTACGGTTCGGCGGGGCGGCGACACTTCTCGAAAGCGCAACGCCCCAGAACATGATCGAGATCATCGAGAGATTTAAAGCGACGGTTTGCTTCACGGCGCCGACGGCTTATCGCGCCATGATGCGGGCAATGGATGAGGGCGCGGACTTGTCCTCGCTGCGCGCAGCCGTATCGGCGGGAGAAACTCTGCCGGGGCCGGTCTATGACGAATGGATGGCAAAGACCGGCAAGCCAATGCTGGACGGGATTGGTGCCACCGAAATGCTGCACATCTTCCTCACGAACCGTTTTGAGGACCATAAACCTGCTTGTACCGGCAAGCCCGTCACCGGCTATCAGGCCAAGGTGGTCGACCCGAATGGTCTGGAGGTTGCAGCGGGCGAAGTTGGCCGGCTTGCCGTGCGCGGCCCGACTGGGTGCCGCTATCTGAAAGGCGAGCGGCAGGAGGAATACACCCAGGATGGTTGGAACATCACCGGTGATACTTTCACCATGGATGAGGACGGCTACTTCCACTTCACTGCGCGCGACGACGATATGATCGTCAGCGCGGGCTACAACATTGCCGGACCTGAGGTCGAGGCTGCCCTCTTATCTCACGGCGCCGTGGCGGAGTGCGCGGTCATCGGTGCCCCCGATGCGGAACGCGGCTCAATCGTCGAAGCCCATGTCGTTCTGGGCGCCAGTACGGTGCCCGGCGAGGCGATCACCAAACACCTCCAGGATCACGTCAAAGCGACGATCGCGCCCTACAAATATCCGCGTTCAATTGTCTTCATCAAGGAACTACCGAAAACCGAAAGCGGCAAAATACAGCGCTTCAAACTGAGGACCAGCACATGAGCGATCGGCTCAGCAACCTGCAACATGAGAATAAAATCCAATGACAAACTCAATACACGAAATTTTGCATCCGAAATCGTGGAAGCCTGCGCTTGGATACGCAAATGGCGTCGCCGCATCAGGCCGCATGCTGTTTCTCGGCGGCATGGTCGGCTGGAATGCCAACCAGGAGTTCGAGACGGATGATTTCGTCGACCAGGTAGCGCAAACTTTGCGCAATATCGTGGCCGTTCTCGCCGAAGGCGGTGCCGGGCCGGAGCACCTGGTCCGCCTCACATGGTACATCACCGACAAGCAGGAATACCTTAGCCAGTTGAAGGAGCTTGGATCGGTCTATCGGGAAACACTGGGACGGAACTTTCCGGCAATGGCGCTCGTGCAGGTCGCCGCGCTCGTTGAAGACAGGGCCAAAGTCGAGATAGAAGCAACGGCTGTCATTCCTCAATAGAAGAGACGCGAAGCCGACAACTCCGCCTCCAGCAGCAGCGAGGTTTGACCTTGAAGATTACCGTATTGGGCGGTGGTAACGGATCGTATGCAGCGGTTGCCGACCTGACCGAAGCAGGCCACGAGGTGCGCTGGTGGCGTCGCAGCCTGTCGAGCTTTGGCGAAGTAGCAGACGACAAGAAGATTGCTGTAATTGATAGCCGGGGCACGCGGAGCGTAGCCGTCTCGCCAACCGACAGCATTGCCCTCGCGGTCGATGGCGCCGCTTTGATCATCGCGCCCACTCCTGCGTTTGCGCAAGAGAGCCTCGCGGAAGCCTTGGCCCCTCATCTCGTCGACGGACAGGTGATTTATCTGCCGCCGGCATCGTTTGGCACTTACGTCATTATGCGCCGGCTGCAGGAACTGGGTTGCAAGGCCGACATTGCGTTAGCGGAAACGGGTACGCTGCCGTGGCTCACACGCAAGCAGGGCGAGACAGCAGTTCGGATCACGACGCGTGCGTCGCGACTGCCGACGGGCGTATTGCCGGCGCGGTTATCCGATCATGCTTTGGCGGTCATTGCGGAGGCCTTTCCTGGTGCTATCGAGCCATGCGGGGACGCGCTCTCGGCCGCACTGATGAATGCCGGACCGATTATTCATCCACCGCTTATCCTGATGAATGCCGGACCAATCGAGCATTTCGACCGGTGGGACATCCACAACGAAGGTACGCAACCTTCCACCCGTGCGGTCCACGATGCACTAGATGCTGAACGCATCGCCGTGCGCGAGCGGCTGGGCTACTGCAAACCGCATTTTCCGTTACGCGACCACTACGAAACCAGCAACTGGATGTACGGCAACCTGGCCCACGACAAGCTGGTCGATTCGGGGGACTGGCACGAAACGCTCGATCTCCATCAACACCGCTATATGAGCGAGGACATTGCAGTAGGACTTGCGCTTCTTGTTTCCATCGCCGAGTGGTCCGGGGTCGATGCACCTGTAGCGTGTGGGCTGCTTGCCATCGCAAGTGCCGTGACGGGACGGGATCTGCGCCGCGAGGGGCGCACGATGGAGGCCCTTGGTTTGGTCAACAAGGATGTCGCGCAAGTTCAGGAAATGTTGCACGATGGTCTTTGATTAATTGCGTTCCAGAGTTTGGGCCGCCACAAGTTCTGCTGCGTTGCCAGGCGGCTCGGCAAAACTTGCGATCGTCTTGAGAGCTCCGTCTAAAGCGTCACCGTTCTCATCCTGCAGCGCCGCCTCGATCAACCTTCGCAACCATTGGGATGCGTCAGCACGCCCCTGGATCAGCTCAAGGCTCGACATCACGCGATCAAACTTCGACGTGCCACGGCTGTGTGTGTCCGAGTAACCCTTGATCAACCGACGACAGTTGAGAACCTCGACGCCCAAGTCGTAGTCTTGGGCGGCTACGTCCAGTGCTCGTTGATACCACACGTCAAGGCTCTTCATCTCATGATGATGGCGCTTTAGTCGTCGCCGGTAGGGCCGCAGCGATGCTGTGAGCCATAACAGCGCGTACCCCTTGATCGTGTTAGTGCGGACGCGCCGCCCTTTGTTGACGCGTCGGTCGAGCCAGGCATAGAGCTTTGGTCGTCGCTCGATCCAATCAGCCATTCCCTTTGGTAGACAATCGCAGACTTCTTCCATTCGCGGATGCAGATACTCCGTGATTTGAACGATGGCGTCTTCGGGCGCACCCACCTCTGAGGTCACGCGCTGCATGCGGTCGGCCCGCGTCTTCGCATCTGCGACGCGGATTGGGTCATCATAGCTCATTGCGTTTGCGAGATGCTTGGCCGCTGCGGCTGCTAAGCACCAATTGCGGTCTGCGGTGTCAATGGCGAGGGCCTTGTCGAGATAATCCAGGTATTCGGCTCCATAGTCTACGTCGAGAAACTCAATGACCTTTCTTAGTCCCGCATTGGCAACCGGTTGGACGTTGTCCGGCATCGCGTTGGTGCGTTGCGCCAGCACTTTCCATTCCCGAACAAGCCGCTTCGGCCCGCGCGGCGAAAGGTTAACCGCGGCTGGTTGCTGTGGTGCTGCCGCAGACTCTGACTCGATGCCCCCCCGTTGCGCCGGCCGGTCCGGACAGGTCGAATGCAGCATCGAACGCCTTGAGACTTGCCTCCGCGCCGCGCCCGCCTTCGCGGATCGTTTGCGTGTAGCTCTCGCGCGAAAAGGGCAACACGCCCGAACCGGCCAGCGCTCCGAAGAGGCTTGCAGATATGACAGTGCCAGCTTCGCGGGCCAATCGTTCCATATCGAAAGCGATGAACTGTCTGGCCGAGCGGGCGGCAATCTCTTGCACAGATGCCGGATCTCTAAGGCCGTCGCCGGGTACGATCTTTTCGGCGACGGACAGTATCCGATGCGTCGACGCAATGAGGGTTGTTCAGTTCGGGGTCACAAAACCGCGCATTATGGCGCGACCTGCCTCCATCAGCTCCGAAGCAATTAAGATGTCAACGTCACCCTGTGCGGGGCTTAACGATAAAACCGGTTCGCGACCGCAATCCGGTGCCATCTCGACATAGTAGATGGTGGCTCCCGTCCGTTGAGCGACGCCGGCGACGGAGGTCGACTGCACCCGATAACCGTTCCGCTCGGCAACGGAAACGATCCATTGCGTCAGCACGCCGCCGCCCTGGCCGCCAACGGCCAGCACGGCAATTTTGATCACTTGCTGCTCAATCGGCGTGGCCGACTCGCGGCGGGCCGGCAAGTCTTTCAGGTCAGGGCTATTCATCGAAGACCAGCCTTCCGGCGTCCCGCCATGACTGTAGCCATCGTGTCACGACCCTCCGTACTCCGTTAAGCCGACGTTCAAACCAACTCGGATTGATGACGGTATCGGCCTGGTAAAACGACGGACAAAGCACAGCGGCGTCAGCAACCTCTCCGCAATTGCCGCAGCCGACGCAATTCTGATCGATATGGGCCACCGGATCGTCGCGCAACGGATCATTCAAGTGCTTCAGGGTGAGGGACGGGCAACCGGAAAGGCGCATGCAGGCATGATCACCGGTGCATACGTCTTCATCGACACCAAAACGCGGCTTGACAACGCGTTGTCCGGTTTTGATGGCGTTGCTCGTCAACCTTCGCTCCCGCCGCTGCCGATTGAGCATGCACTCCGACGACGCAACAACAACCTTAGGACCGGGATCGTTCGTCGTCAGCGCCTCTTTGAGCGTACGCTTCATCTCACTGACATCGTAAGTCCTGTCGATTTGGCGAACCCATTTGACGCCAACGCCCTTCACAGCTTCGGTTATCGCGTGTTTGGTTGACTTAGAGACGTTGTTTGCGCGTGAAGACAGGACATCCTGACCGCCAGTCGCCGCGGAATAGTAGTTGTCGACGACAACGATGACACCGTCGTTCTTGTTGAAGACCGCATTGCTAATGGACGAAGTCAGTCCGTTGTGCCAGAACCCGCCATCGCCGATGAAGGAGATTGATCGCTTTTCGGCCTTTGGTGTGTTGAGCGCGGAAACGGAAGCCGGTCCGAGACCATAGCCCATCGTTGTGGTGCCTAATTCAAACGGTGGCATCGTCGAAAACAGATGGCAGCCAATGTCAGCGCCGATATGGTGCTCACCAAGTTCCCCTTGGACGAGTTTGGTAGCGGCAAATATCGGTCTCTCCGGGCATCCGACGCAGAACCCCGGCGGGCGCTGCGGGACGACTTCAGCCAGGGCCTGGGGATCCGGATCAACTGCGAAGTTGAGTGTGTGCGAAGCTGGCCGTTGGAAGTCACTCGAATTTTCCGCCAAGAAGGCGCGCAGAGCAGCGAGCATTATCTGGCCGGTGAGTTCCCCGGCTGCAGGGAACGGGTCCTCTCCAAAGAGCTTCGTCGCCGCGCCAGCGCGATGCAGGATCGATCTGACCTCCTGCTCAATATACTTCGGTGCGCCTTCTTCTACGACGAGAACCGCATCCTTGTTTGCGCAGAATTCAAGAACTTCATCGGGGACGAGTGGGTAGGTAACGTTCAGCACGTAGAGCGGCACTTCCGTATCGCCATAGTTGTCCGCAAGGCCTAACCGCTGCAGCGTGCGCATGACGCCATTGTACATTCCTCCCTGCAGGACAATCCCGATCCGCTTGTCCGCCGCGCCGAAGAACTCATTCAGTTTGTTTCGTTGAATGAATTCTATTGCAGCTGGCAGTCTCTTGGTCACCTTCTCCTGCTCATGCATGTAAGAAGCAGGCGGCAGGACGATGCGCCCAGTATCGCGGCGGGGTGTTTCCAGCGCGTCTGCAACCGTCATCTCAGGACGTTGGTTGTCGCGAGCGATGAACCGACCATAGACATGGCATGAGCGGATGCGGACGAGTAACATGACCGGTGTGTTCGAAGCTTCCGACAGCTCAAAACCGATTCCGACAGCTTCGACAATCGACGTGAGGTTTGGCCGGGGATCGAGAAGCCAGACCTGGCTCTTCATGGCAAAGGCATGGCTGCGCTCCTGCATGATCGAGGAACCCTCGCCGTAGTCTTCACCGACGATGACGAGGGCGCCGCCTGTAACGCCGCCAGATGCCAGATTTGCCAGCGCATCAGACGCGACGTTTGTCCCAACTGTCGATTTGAAGGTTGCCGCACCGCGAATTGGATAATGCACGGAAGCCGCGAGCATTGCGGTGGCAGCCGCTTCAGACGCGCTGGCCTCAAAGCGCACGTCAAGTTCGGCGAGGATTTCCTGAGCGTCCGACAGAACATCCATGAGATGGCTGATTGGTGCCCCCTGATATCCGCCGACGTAACCAACGCCATTTTCCAGCAGGGCCTTGGTGATGGCGAGAATACCTTCCCCCTGGAAGACTTCGCCCTTGCTCAGCCTTAGTTTTCAACTTCTTCGGCAAACGATCTCTCTGCCATGGCACCTTTCCTGAGCTGACCTGTTGCAGATCTTACTGGCAATTGGTCCAGCTGCGCGTCGTTCCCGGCAAATGCGGGATGGCTGTCGTACTTCCGTTCCGTAAAAAACTCTCGCATGTTGCCTAGAGTTCATTTATATGAATTTTCATGTTACTACTACCGGCGAATTGTGCCAAGTGCACCCGGCTGTAGCTTGAGTGCTATCGAGTACTGTCGCTGATCGCACACCCAACGATGAACAATGGCGATTGTTACTGGGCAATAATCAGTCGACTATCCAGAAGTCAGAGACCAGCCAGCAAACGTCGATAGAAGAGGTAGGAAGTGAAACTCATCAAACAGTTTGGAGGGCTGACCATTCCGCTTGCGGCAGCATCGTCCACAACGGCCGGCGAAGCGATTGCGGCCGAGAAGATGCTGGTAATCTCATCTTGGGCTCCGCCCCCAACGCTGCTGCCATAAGACCGGAGTTGTGAATTGCCAGAAATTGATAGGCACGAACCAATGGCAGCCGTTCCCACTGATCTTCAGAAGATCGTGTCTTACCTTCTGAACAGAATTTCGCATCGCTACAATCAGACGGTTCACTCGGAAATGAGAGAGGTCGGCCTGACCGTGATGAGTGCTCGGGTCATTGTCTGCCTGAAAATCTTCGGCGAACTCACCGTCAATGAATTGTGTGTTCACGCGATCGCTGAACAATCAACAGTAAGCCACGCTCTGGACCGCATGGAGAAGGAAAATCTGATCTCTCGCCACGTTGGCGAGCGGGACAGCCGGGTTCGCATGGTGCGACTGACACCTGACGGTGAAGCGATGTACGACAAGATCTGGCCAGTGATGGCGGCAGCCAACGAAGAGCTTCTCAAGGGGGTCCCACAGCCAGATCGCGAGGTTTTTACGCGCGTTCTGACTCACGTTCTCAAGAACATTCGCAAGCACCCAATTTGAACGGCACTAATGCCGTTTGGCAATTCGAAAGAAGCAAGTGTGCAACCCCAGGCGTTGATGCCAAATTTTGGGATTGACATATTAATATGAAAATTCATATTAGTTGACAGGAGGAATGAGCATGGCTCAGCTGCTGGTCATCAAGAGCATCAAGGTGGTGACGGAGCGAGTTCGCATGCTTACGCTTGCGGCTGCGAACGGCGGTGAGTTGCCGGGCTATTGCGCCGGGGCGCATCTCGACTTCGACATCGAAGGGATAGGAACGCGGTCGTACTCGCTGGTTGACTTCGAGGCACCGGGAAATGCGCCAGAAAGCTATCGCATCGCGGTGCAGCGCGAAGACGATGGCGACGGTGGCTCTGTCGCGATGCACCAGCTGGCCGTCGGAGACCAAATCACCGCGAGCCTGCCGAAGAACGATTTTGCGCTCAACGACGATGGCAGGCCCGCACTACTGCTCGCCGGCGGCATCGGGGTTACCCCGATCATCTCTTTCGCCGCTGAACTCACTCATCGCGGTGCCCAGTTTGCATTTCATTATGCGACGCGCAGTGAAAGCGTCTGTACCTTCAAAGAGCGTCTGACCGACGCGTTTCAAAGCAACCTTTCGCTCTGGTTTGACGATGCAGACCCAATCGACCTGAAAACGCTGGTATCAGGGACAAATCCGGAAACACACATCTTTTGCTGCGGCCCCAAGGGCATGATCGAGGCCGTCCGCGAACTTGGCGAGGCCGCCGGCTTTCCGAAGGAGCAGATCCACTTCGAGTTGTTTGCTTCGCCTGCCAGCCATGCGGGTGATCAACCGTTCGAGATCGAGATCTCAAGCACAGGACAGGTCTTTTCAATTCCGGCCGACAAGACGATTGTCGAAGTTCTGGAAGCCGAGGGTGTCGATGTGATGTACGATTGTCAGCGCGGTGACTGCGGCATTTGCCAGACCAATATCGTCAGTGGCGAGCCGGACCACCGCGACGTGGTACTCTCAGAATCTGAGCGTGCCTCCGGAAAGGTCATGCAGATCTGTGTCAGCCGGGCCAAGTCACCGCGCCTGGTCCTCGACATCTAGCGTTCAAGGAGAAGTCGATGGGGAAGTATTCCAACAATGCGGCCGCCGTCGCGGCCCTTGTTCAACAGCACCAGGTGCATCGCGATACCTATATTGATCAAGAAATATTCGGTCTCGAGATGAAGCATCTCTTTGCCAACACTTGGGTGTTTGTAGGTCACGATAGCCAGACGCCAAAGAAGGGTGACTACATTACGACCCAGATCGGCACGCAGCCGGTCATCATGGTGCGACATAGCGATGACCAGATCTATGTTCTACACAACCGCTGCCCCCACAAAGGTACCAAGATCGCCATTGATCGCGCGGGCAACACCGGGAAGTTTTTTCGTTGCCCGTATCATGCCTGGAGCTTCAAGACCGACGGCTGTCTGTTGGCGATCCCGCTCAAAAAGGGTTACACAGACACGGGGCTGGATGAGACCGAGGCTGCCAAAGGCATGAAGTCGGTTGGCGCGGTCAAGAATTACCGCGGCTTCGTGTTTGCGCGCCTTGCTGATGATGGCATCAGTTTCGAAGATTACTTCGGCGGTTCACTCAGCTCTTTCGACAACATGGTCGATCGTTCTCCGGAAGGCCGGCTGGAAGTTGCCGGCCCACCCTTGCGCTATATGCATCGCTGCAACTGGAAGATGCTCGTCGAAAACCAGACCGACACCTGCCATCCGATGGTCGCTCACGAGAGTTCGGCTGGAACGGCCGTCAAACTGTTCGAGAAGTCCAATTGGCCTGAAGGCAAGCCGAAGCCGATGGCCATGGAGATCATTGCGCCATTCATGTCGCCTTACGAGTTTTTCGAGGAGATGGGTATCCGCACTTGGCCCAATGGCCACGGTCATACCGGCGTGCACCACTCGATCCACTCGGATTACTCGGCGATTGGCGGCTACTGGGATGCGATGGCAGCAGCCTATGGTGAGGAGCGGGCGAAGGAAATTCTCGGCGAAAACCGTCACAACACCGTGTATTTTCCCAATATCATGATCAAGGGCCCCATCCAGCAACTGCGCAACTTCCTTCCCTTGGGTCCCGACAAGACACTGGTTGAGAGCTATGTTTATCGGTTGGTCGGCGCGCCTGACATGCTGCTGACGCGCACCGTCATGTACAACCGGCTGATCAACGCACCGACCTCCGTGGTCGGCCACGATGACCTGGAAATGTATGAGCGCGCACAAGAAGGCCTCCACTCTGATGGATTGGAATGGGTCAACGTCCAGCGGCTGCATAATGCGCAAGAAAACTACGAAGAAGAAGCCATCGAGAACGGCACCACCGAGCGCCAGATGCGCAACCAGTTCAACGCCTGGGTCAAGTTCATGACGATGAGCATGGCGCCGACCGGAGCGGAGGCAGCGGAATGAATGTGACTCGCGACGACGTCATTGATTTCATTTATCAGGAAGCCCGGATGCTGGACGAGGGCCGCTTCTCGGAATGGCTCGACCTCTGGCTTGAGGATGGCATTTACTGGATGCCACTCGACTATAAGCAAACCGACCCTGATCTTACTACGTCTCTGCTCCACGAAGACAACTTCATGCTGAAGTTGAGGGTCGAGCGGCTCAACGGCGAACGGACGTTCAGCCAGAAGCCCAAAAGCCGTTGTCATCATGTCATCCAGCGTCCTTTCATCGATGAGTTCGACAGTTCGGCCGGCCACTTCGTCACCAATACCTCGATGCATTACGTCGAGACACGGCTCGACGAGCAGTTTCTACTGGCCTGCGTCGCCACGCATGAGTTGCGCCTGGTCGACGGTAGATTGCGTATTGCCAACAAGCGCGTTGATTTGCTCAATTCCGATGCGGCGTTCGGCAATATCCAGTTGTTGCCATGATCCCGGACGCTCATAAGACGGTGTATGATGTTTTCCAGGCGGCGGCGGGTTCCTATTCCGGCCGGCCTCTCTTCAACACGCTTGCATCAACGGCAGAAATCTATGGAATTGCCGCCGGGGAGATCACATTCGCGGAAGCTTCAACGCATGTGGAGAAATGGGCGGAACGCTTCGAAAGTGCGGGTTACTCTTCAGGAATGCGTGTCGGCCTGTTGTTGGAGAACAGGCCTGAGTTCTTCATCATCTGGCTCGCCTTGAACAAGCTCGGCGCTTCCATCGTGCCGATCAATCCGGACCTGCGCTCGGCTGAACTGGAGTACATGTTTGCAAACTCCGAGCCTGTTTTGATCATCGCCAACGCTGACCGGCTGAAAGTCCTTCAGGACGCAGCTGATGCAGCCGGCGTAGCGCTCCTGGCCATCTCACTGGCCGACCCTCTGCCGGCACCAAGGCCGGAGGCGGCGGTTGCAGAAATCACGCCGTCAGGGTTCGACCGGGAAGCAGCCGTTCTCTATACTTCAGGAACAACGGGAAATCCCAAGGGCTGCGTGCTGGCCAACAGCTATTTTCTTGAGGTCGGACGCTGGTATTCGACGCTCGGTGGTATTATTTCGCTGACAACCGATGGCGAGCGTATGATCACGCCCCTACCGATATTCCACATGAACGCCATGGCTTATTCCTTCATGGCGATGGTGAGTGTCGGTGGCTGCCTCACAGTGCTCGACCGGTTTCACCCGCGTAGCTGGTGGCGGGATGTCCGCGACAGCGGCGCCACATGCCTGCATTACCTGGGCGTCATGCCATCCATGCTGATGGGCATGGATCCCTCACCGGAAGATCTTGAGCACAGCGTTCGCTTTGGCTTTGGGGCTGGTGTCGACCCAAAACTGCACGCGGCATTCGAAGTGCGTTTCGGCTTTCCGCTGATGGAGGCCTGGGCGATGACGGAAACTGGCGCGGGTGCAGTTATTTCAAACCATACGTCCGATCGCCTGATCGGCCAGGCAGCCCTTGGCTGCGCTCCCGATTGGCTTGACGTGTGCGTGCTCGACGATCGGGGTCAACCAGTTGCACCCGGCGAGCCGGGGGAACTGCTCGTGCGGCGCAAGGGTGACACGCCTCGGCTGGGCTTTTTTACCGAGTACTACAAAAACCCTGAGGCGACCGCTGAGGCTTGGGAAAACGGTTGGTTTCACACCGGTGACATCGTTCGCGAAGGCGACGATGGTTACATGTTCTTTGTCGACCGCAAAAAGAACGTCATTCGCAGATCGGGTGAGAACATTGCTGCCGTCGAGGTCGAGTCGATCCTGATGCGCCACCCGGAAATCAAAGCGGCCGCCGTTGCACCTGTACCGGACGAGATCCGCGGCGATGAGGTCTTTGCCTGTCTCAACGTTGACAATCCGAGCGACGCCAAGGCCATCGAGATCGTCGAGTGGGCATTGACACAGATGGCCTACTACAAGGTGCCTGGGTACATAGCCTTTGTCGATGCCTTGCCACTAACATCGACACAGAAGATTCAGCGGGCGGAGTTGAAGAAACTTGCCCAGGAACGGGTAGCGGACGCTGCAACGATCAACACAATTCATCTTAAGAAAAGATCAGCAACGTGACCCGAACCAGGCAGTCCTACAATGGTGTCGCGCTGGTGGCGCCTATCTCCGTACCCTACAAGAGGTATTCGATCGAAACCGCACACTGGTGGATTGCGCGAGCCTTGAAGGCTTCGCTCGACGCCGCCGAACTGAGGCCCGCCCAATTGGACGGATTCTCCGTTTCGAGTTTCACGTTGTTTCCTGACTCTGCTGTCGGTCTGACCCAGCATCTGGGCCTGTCACCGCGCTGGCTCGATCACATACCCATGGGCGGGGCATCGGGCATGGTGGCGCTGCGCCGCGCGGCGCGTGCAGTTCAGGTTGGCGATGCGGATATCGTTGCGTGCGTGTCCGGCGACACCAATCATATCGACAGCTTTCGGGCACTGCTATCGAGCTTTTCGCGCTTTGCTATGGATGCTTCCTATCCGTACGGCTATGGCGGTCCGAATGCCAATTTCGCGCTCCTTACCGACAGGTATATGCAGGAGTACGGTGCAACACGTGAGGATTTCGGACGCATCTGCGTTGCACAGCGCGCCAATGCCCTGAATAACCCAGGCGCCGTGATGAAGCGGCCGTTGACACTCAAAGAATACATGAGTGCGCGGCCAATTGCGGACCCGATTGCACTTTTTGACTGCGTCATGCCCTGCGCCGGAGCAGAGGCGTTCCTGGTCATGACAATGGACGAGGCGGAAAAGCGCGGGCTGCCTTACGCGACGCTTGCCGGTGCCATCGAACGCCACAACGCTCATGGCGATGATCCAATCCAACTTCGTGGTGGTTGGACGATCGATATCGATGAACTCTACGAGCAGGCGGAATGTACGCCGTCGGATATCAACCTTTTGCAGACCTATGACGACTATCCCGTCATATCCATGATGCAGATCGAAGACCTTGGGTTCTGTGCCAAAGGAGAGGCGGCGCGGTTCGTGCGTGACCATGACCTGACCATCACCGGAGATTTCCCGCACAACACCTCGGGCGGACAGTTGTCTGCAGGCCAGGCCGGAGCCGCCGGCGGGTTTCTTGGACTGGTCGAGGCGATCCGGCAGGTTACAGGCAAGGCTGGGCCTACACAGGTGGCAAGTGCCAAATGCGCGATGGTGTCAGGCTTCGGAATGATCAACTACGATCGCGGCGTCTGTTCGTCTGCTGCCATTTTAAGAGGCACCGGCTCATGACCAATCCACTTCCACCGCCGCCTAAGAAAGACCCTCAAAAGCGCACGGTGAGCCCGACACTTCCACCGGAAAGGCGCAGCCGTGCCTCACTCGGCCTGAGCGCGGCAGCAGCCGAAGGACGCTTCATGCTGCAGGTCTGCAGCGCGTGCAACACGCTGCAATATCCACCGCGCGATGCCTGCTGCAATTGCCTATCGGTCGACCTTCGCTGGGAGGACGTGTCGCCAAGCGGCGAACTACTTGCCGAGACGACGATCCGCACCTCAACCAATCTCTACTTTCGCGAGCGCACGCCGTGGCGAAGTGGTTCGGTGAAGCTTGACGCAGGCCCGGTCATCATCTGCCACGTGCACGGTGATGTTTCGCCGCGATCGCGCGTGGTTCTGTGGAACCGGCTTGACCGGTCAGGCCAGGGCGTGATCTTGGCCGTTCCTGAGGAAAGGACACCGGACATGGAAGATGACCCGCAACTGCGCGCCATGACCTGTGATCCTAAGCACCGCCGGGTGCTGATTACCGATGGGCGAAATGCCAATGCTCCTGCAATCGCGGAAGCGTTTGCGAATGCCGGCGCCGCCATGATTTTCGTCGGCGAATCGGAGACCTGGCGGCCAAACCCTCAGCGCGCGCAGCTTGAGGCCATACCGATGGTCGGCGTGCTGCCACTGGATGTGACCGATACGTCCAGCGTGCGCGAACTGGCAGGCGAGATCGGTGGCAAGACCGACATCCTGGTCAACAACGCCCGCTTCGTTCGCCCTGGCAGCGTATTGGCCCGCGGCGACACCGGCTTTGCGCACAACGAGATCGAGGTGAACTATTTCGGGCTCATGCGGCTAGCCCAGGCGTTCGGGCCTAGTATGTGCGCGCGCACCGCGGACGGGGTCAATTCCTCAGCCGCCTGGGTAAACATCCTGTCAGCCTATGCGCTCATGAATTTCGCGGACTACGGTTGCTTTTCAGCCTCCAACGCAGCTGCTCTCTCTCTCAGCCAAAGCCTCAGGGCAGAGTTCCGCAACAGCGGCCTCAGGCTGACAAATGTTTTTGTCGGGCCAACCGAGGACGACTGGCATCAGCCATTGCCACCTCCGAAGGTTCAGCCGCAGGCTGTCGCCCGATCCGTCATTCAAGGCCTGCGTGACGGTCTGGAAGACGTTTATTGCGGCGACGTTGCCAAGGACATGATCGAACGGTTCCGCGCCGGGCCGAAGATCCTCGAACGCGAAATGACGATGGGAGGGGCGGAATGAGCGCGCTCGCGCAATTGGCCGCCGGTCTCGCGAGCGGCGCGGTCGAAGTGGTGGATCTGACGCACACGTTGGATCCGGATTTTCCGGTCATCATCCTGCCGCCGGAATTTGGCCAGTGTGCCCGGTTTCGCATTGAAGAGATCAGCGCCTACGATCATCGCGGTCCGGCCTGGAAGTGGCATAACATCTATATGTCTGAGCACACCGGAACGCATTTCGATGCGCCGTCGCACTGGATCTCCGGTCGCGATGTGGCGAACGGAGCGGTTGACGAAATCCCAATCGCCAATTTCGTCGGTCCGGTCTCGGTCATCGACTGTTCGAAAGAGGTGGCCCAAAACGAAGACTACGAGCTGACGCCTAACGTTATCGAGTCCTGGGAAGACCGGCACGGTGTTATTCCGGAAGACAGCTGGGTATTGATGCGGACGGACTGGTCGAAGCGAAGCGGTGCTGACTATCTCAACATGCGCGAAGACGGCCCGCATTCACCGGGACCGACGCCGGAAGGCATTCGCTATCTGGTCGAGAAGCGCAATATTCGCGGGTTTGGCACGGAAACGGTTGGCACCGATGCCGGCCAGGGCGTGCACTACACGCCACCTTACCCTGCACACTTCATACTGCATGGTGCTGGTAAGTATGGCCTGCAGTGCCTTGCCAACCTTGATCTATTGCCACCGACCGGCGCGGTGCTCATCGCAGCGCCGCTCAAGATCAGGAACGGCACCGGTAGCCCACTTCGTGTGCTGGCTATGTTGGAGAAGAGCTGATGGCCAATTATACGGCAGTCATAACAGGCGCCAGCAAAGGCATCGGGCTCGACCTCGCCACACGGCTTTTGGACAAGGGCTATAACGTCATTTCCATTGCACGCAATGAACCGGATGATGCACCCGAGGGGCTGATCACGGTGAAGGCGGACCTCTTGAACGATGCCGAAACTGCCGAGGCGGCCAATGAAATGGCCGGCCAACACGACGTCACCCACTTCGTGCACAACGCCGGTTTGATCTGGCCGAACCGGTTGGAGGAAGCCAAGCCCGGCGACATTTCAGGTCTAGCCCAATTGCACCTCGGATCGGCCCTGACATTACTGCAGGCATTTCTGCCCGCAATGAAAGCCGCTCAATTCGGTCGTGTCGTCTTCAACGGTTCACGGGCCGCGCTTGGTGTGCCGACGCGCACGGCGTATTCGGCAACCAAGGCTGGCATGATCGGAATGGCTCGTACGTGGGCACTGGAGCTTGCACCACATGGAATCACGGTCAACGTCGTCGCCCCAGGGCCCATCCTCACCGACAATTTTTGGGGGATCATTTCCAAGGGTTCGGAACGTGAACAGGCACTGGCGGATAAAATGCCCGTCGGGCGACTAGGCACGGTTCGTGACATTTCCAACGCCTTTCTCTATTTCTGCGATCCGGAAAATGGTTTCGTGACGGGACAAACGCTTTATGTGTGCGGTGGTGCGAGCATCGGAACGCTGAGCTTGTAAGAGCTGGTTTCACAGATCAATCGACCAGAGATGGTGCCAACTGCATTCAGTGCTTCGTTGTTCGCATCAGATCCAATGGAACAAGACACTTCGGGAGAGCTTGAATTGGAATTACCTTTCAGAACCACGCGCACGCTCAATTTCGGCGATTGCGATATTTCCGGAACCGCCTACTTCCCGTCCTATCTCAACATCTTGAACGGTGTGAACGAGGAGTTTTGGCTCCATATGGGCTTTCCCTGGTACAAGATCATCTGGGAAGAGCGATGGGGAACGCCGACGGTTCATATATCAAGCGATTTCTCCAGCCCGTCGTTTTTCGGCGAGGAACTGGAATTCGAGGTGAACGTAGTCAAAGTCGGACGTTCGTCCGTGACTTTGCGTCACGAAATTAGCTGCAAGGGGCAAAAGCGCTGGTCCAGCACGCAGGTGCTTGCGGCAAGCGATCTCGACAATCACTGTTCAATTCCCTGGCCTGAAAAAGTGAGAAAGGCACTACTTGACCGGCTCGAGGAACCTGTGGAGAGAGAGCCAGCCAGTTGATGACTTAGATCTTTCCACTTGTCACCAGGCTCGATTAGCGGAGTTCAACGCATTGTTAATGCATTGGCCGTGCACGGATCTGTTCGCCCGAGACCCAAAGTCGCAAACCAAGTGGCTATTGTCAGTTTCAATCAGTCAGCCCTGAACGGCCGATTTGTGGCCGACCATCACCCGTCCCTTTATGATCTGCGAAAGCAAACTTGCACGCTTTGAGCGCGTCTTTCGCGGTTCGATTGTGAAATGCCTCGCATTCGTCACATCCGCCCAAGTTAACAAGCAATAATCGCGTCAGCTCTCGAAGACGTAGCAGACGGAAACCACGCTAGCAGTGAATTTTAAATCATTTTTCACTTGAATGTCTGCCGGCTAGTGGAATGACACTCCCCATTCTGGCGGCCTGTAGCGACGCAGCCGAACTGGACGAGACAGAAGCGCGAAAAGCCATGATTAAGGATCGCGGTGTCGGCTATTCAAACGTTTGCGCCGCCGCCATGATCAACAAGTCGAAAAAGGATGCTTGTGAGCAAGACAAGCAGGCGCAAGAAGCTGCTTTCCGGTTTGAACTAGGGGAATGTAAGCCTGGCGCACCAGAAGTTGTCAAAGCACTGGCCGATGCGGTCAATGAGCCAGTGACCAGCACCGTCCGCTGGTCGAATGATCTCAATAAAAAGGCAAAGCTACGCAGCGGTGTAGTCTTGTTCCATCAAATTGATGGCAAGCTCCAAGCTAAACACATCATCGCCGCCATATGACAATTATGCGGAGATCTATGGCGACCGGAATGAAAGCTGTCAGAACCGGCTATCGTCCAATCACTACCAACGCCGAGGCCTGCTACCGCGAGACACCTGAGAGTACTAACTGGCGATGACCGAGAAACAAGACAAACCCCACAAAGGACCAGCGGGCAAAGGCAGCTGCCCTCAACGTGCCCCGACAAACAGACAAAACATTGGCTCACCAAAGCTGTACGATCGAAAGCAAACAATGCTGGCTATCGCTGAGCGGCTCAGCGCTGGAGAGACGATGGTGAGCATCTGTGCTGAACCCCAAATGCCCTCAGCTGTGACTGTCTGGCAGTGGTGCCAGGAGGATGATGAGCTGGAAAGAATATATGTTCAGACAAAGATACCTCGCGCGCGCGCTCATTGAACAGTCGACGCAGCAGTTGCAGCGGCTGCTGGACGACGACGAGAAGGTTGACACGCGCAAGGTTGACGTATTCGTGCGCAATGCGACCAGGATGGCTGGCATCCTTGACCCTGAGAACTTCAGCGACAAGATGCACGCACACCTTGGCAAGCTGGGTACTGGTAACGTCATCAATATCCAGCTGAACATAGGCCAATAGTTACGTGCTGGTGGTTCGAACCCACCAACATCAGACAGAAACACCGATGAACATTGAGCTGTGCACTACAACGTCGATGTAGTGATCGGACATAAACGACATGATTTGCAGCGAGCCGAGCAGGTCGAACCTACCCCCCTCCCCCACAGGAGATCGGGCAAATTCGAAACCGTCGAGTGCCGGCAGCGCAGGCCTGAAGAGACCGGGGGCCTAATTTTATATCTACCATACCTCCACCCCGGACCACTTGAATCTAAAGGCTGTCTGAATTCCGTCTGACGAGCGAGTGCTGTTCATATCCTGGCGCGAATACCCAATCCTCTGCCTCGTTCAACATCCGTTCAAGCTCACTCTTGGTTGAGGCCTGCTGACGGCAGACTGCGCAAATGTAAACCGGGTCGGTTGGGTGATCGTCTGCGGGGACGAATTTCTGAAAGTCACAGTTGCGGCACCTGATCTCAAACTCGTCATTTCTGAAGGTGAT
>JBPCWB010000111.1:0-3644 GCA_051009955.1 Hyphomicrobiaceae bacterium
GCCGGAACCTGTTCGGGCGCCGCCGGATTGGGTATTTTCGGTCAAATCTCTATCGTCACGGATTGTTGGGTACATTCATCGGCGCCAGTCATCTGTTGGCACGTGCCCACGGGCGCAATCCACGTAAGATGCTCAGTGCGCGCACGCGCGAAGAGCAGCGTGCGATCTTTGAAGCCGAACTCGCGCCGTTGTTCGAGAAGCGTCACATCCGCTGGCTGCTGAACAAGCCCTCTGCATTATTCGGATTGGGAATTCCGCCGTCGCAATTTGAGGCGTTGAAGGGCAAGGAAACTCACATGTCGAAGGTGCTTCTGCAGCGCCTCGAGCGTTTGGCATGCGACTTCGATTTGCAGGACAACTATTTCGCGTGGCAGGCTTTTGGCCGCCGATATGCAACCGGTGGCGCCGGGCCGCTACCGCCTTATCTCAAGCCGGAGGCGTTCGAAAACCTGAAAGAACGCATTGACGATCTCGAGGTGCAGCATCGGTCATTCACAGAGTATCTGGCGTCGAAAGAGGACGCGTCGCTGGACGCCTACGTGCTGTTGGATGCTCAGGACTGGATGACCGATGATATCCTATTGACACTGTGGACCGAAATTGAACGCACGGCAAAGCCGGGCGCCCGCGTGATCTTCAGGACCGCCGGCGAGGAAAGCATTCTGCCCGGCCGCATTCCAGACAAGATCCTCGAAGTCTTCACCTACGACGACGCCAAGTGCCGCGCTTGGAACGCCCAGGACCGCTCGTCGATTTACGGCGGTTTCCATCTCTATGTGCGCAAGCCGCGGGAGCACACCACGTGAGTGAGGCGGCCGACGATGCCGCCCGCCACATGGACGGCATCTACAAGTATCAACGCTTCATCTATGACGCGACGCGCAAATACTATTTGCTTGGCCGCGATCGCATGCTCGACGAACTTCAGCCCGACGCCGGGCAAACGGTGTTGGAAATCGGTTGCGGTACCGGCCGCAATTTAATCCTGGCCGCAAAGCGTTATCCTGATGCCCGGTTCTATGGCTTCGATATTTCATCCGAAATGCTGATCACGGCGCGGTCTGCGATCAAGAAGGCCGGGTTCGAAGATCGCGTGTTCGTGGCCCAGGGCGATGCGACATCATTCAACATCAGGGATCTATTCGGGATTGACGGCGCCGACCGGGTTTTCATTTCATATGCCTTGTCGATGATCCCGCCGTGGCGTGAGGCCATCCCGGCAGCCATGGCCGCGTTGGCGCCGGCAGGGCAGCTATACATCGTTGACTTCGGACAGCAGCAAGGGTGGCCAAACTGGTTCAAATCGCTGCTGTTCGCGTGGTTGGCGCGGTTCTCCGTGTCACCAAGGGCGGACCTGGAAGCAGAATTGGCGCGTCACACGCAAGCGGCGGGGCTGTCGCTGCGCTTCGAGCGGCTCTATCGTGGCTACGCAGATTTTGCTGTGATCAAGCGGCCGTAATAAGCTGCATCCGAGCACATCCGAAGCGTGTATCGAGATGGCGACCGTGCCGCCACAACGACGCGTGCTAAGCAGCCGCCTTGCACCGCCGCCGCTTCATCTCTCGCTTGAGTTCTTTCGCGACTTCATCACCGAGTATGGCGCCACGCGAAATCAAGGCCGGCGTCAGTCGCGGGTCGTTGGACGCGCGCAGGCGATTGCGGGCGCCTGAAGCTTCGACATAACCCGTCGCCAGCTGCGTGCAGGTCAATTGCCGCTTGCGTTGCTTGAAGGCGAACAGTCGCACGCCGGATGCGTCCGAGCTTGCCGATGGCGGCCGCTCGATCCACTTTCCAGATGAGTCACCCATGATCTGGTTGAGCGCGACGCGACGCCTCGACAGACAACGCGGGCTATCGTCGACGCACGCCAGCCCGGCGTCGACCTTGGTCGAAGATGCAAATAAGTTTGAAGTACAAGCGGTTACGAGCGGACTCGCAGCCAGTGCCAGAATGACGGCCAGCGCAATATTTGACGAGCTACGGACCATTTCGAATGCGCCCCTTGAGGATACCAAGTACTCACCGTAGAACCCAGAAGCACCAGCTATATGGCACATCTGCCTGTGGATTGTCAGGGCTTGCAATCATCGAATACACATTTCACCCCGCTGCCGATGCGGTTTAGTCTCGGAAAATGGACGCAAGTTGGCGACAGAGAAAAGCTCTGCAAAAAAGTAGGAGAATAACGTATGCCGAATGCAATTCGTATTCATGAGCACGGCGGTCCAGACAAAATGGTCTGGGAGCCGGTCGAAGTCGGCGCTCCCGGGGCGGGAGAAATCCGCGTCAAGCACCAAGCCGTCGGTCTCAATTACATCGACACATACCAGCGCAGCGGCCTTTACAAGCTGCCGAGCCTGCCTGCCGTTCTCGGCATGGAAGGCGCCGGCGAGGTCACCGAGGTCGGCAACGGCGTGACCGATTTCAGCGTCGGCGACCGAATTGCTTATGCCAATCCGATGGGCAGTTACTCGGAAGAGCGCGTTATGCCGGCTGACCGGGCGGTGAAGCTGCCCGACGACATCGCCTACCAGACGGCCGCTGCGATGATGCTGCAAGGGATGACCGTCCGCTACCTGCTCCGCCAGACCTTCATGGTCGGCCCCGAAACGACTTTGTTGCTCCACGCAGCCGCAGGCGGTGTCGGTTTGATCGCGTGCCAGTGGGCCAAGCACCTCGGCGCGACAATCATCGGGACCGCTGGTTCGCAGGACAAGTGCGCGTTGGCTCTCGCTCATGGAGCAACCCACTGCATCAACTACAACACCGAGAACTTCGTCGAGCGGGTCAAAGAGATCACTGGCGGCAAGGGCGTCGACGTCGTCTACGATTCCATTGGCCAGGCAACCTATCCGGCGTCGCTGGATTGCCTGAAGCCCCTCGGTCTCTTCGTAACGTTCGGCAATGCCTCGGGCGCGATTACCAACTTCGACATCGGTCTTCTTGGCGGCAAAGGTTCGCTCTATGTGACGCGACCAACTCTGTTCACCTACGTCGCGGGGCGCGAAGAGCTATTGGCCAACGCCAATGACCTGATCGATGTCGTTAGCAAGGGGATTGTCAAGATCGCGGTCAACCAGACCTATCCGCTTGCGGAGGCGGCGCAGTCGCACATCGATTTGGAATCGCGAAAGACGACAGGCTCGACCGTCCTGCTCCCCTGATCCACAGGTCATTGGGCGGACCGGCCTTTCGGCATGCATTAAGGTCAATGTCCTCGGCCGCGACGTCGGGGCAAAGGAGACGATGATGAGCGATCACGCGATCGACCTTTACTACTGGCCGACTCCGAATGGCTGGAAACTGACAATCATGCTTGAAGAGTGCGGTCTGCCCTACAACGTCAAGTATATCAACATTGGACGAGGCGATCAGTTCGAGGCGGATTTTCTGGCGATCGCCCCGAACAACCGCATGCCGGCCATTGTCGATCGGGACGGGCCAGGCGGTCAGCCAATCACCGTCTTTGAGTCGGCCGCCATCATGCAGTATCTCGGCCGCAAGACCGGAAAATTCTATCCGATCGAGGAACGCGCGCGTGTCGGCGTTGAAGAATGGCTGATGTGGCAAATGGGCGGTGTCGGACCAATGGCTGGCCAATGCCACCACTTCCGCAACTATGCGCCTGAGACCATCCCTTAGGC
>JBPCWB010000112.1:0-6364 GCA_051009955.1 Hyphomicrobiaceae bacterium
TTGATGACGAGGCGTTGGCACGCTTTTCGGCGCGCTTTGGTGAACTCGACCAGGCCCCGGCGCGCCCGGTTGATACGCCTCATCATCCCTCGCGGCCGGACATTGCCGTGATGTCGAATATCATCGAGAACGGCAAACCGATTGGCGGACTCGGCAATTCCGAACTCGTCTGGCATCAGGACATGAGCTACAAGGAGCTGCCACCCAAGGCGAGTTTGCTGTACGCCATCGAAACACCTGCGACAGGTGGTGACACATCCTTCTACAATCTCTACGCCGCCTACGAAACCTTGCCTGACAATCTGAAGTCACGGATCGCGGGGCTGTCATGCAAGCACGACGCGACTCGCAATTCCGCCGGCGAATTGCGCGCTGGACTGAACGAGAGCTATAGCAACGTCGAGAGGCCAGGAGCAATACATCCGTTGGTCGTGCGCCACCCTGATACAGGTCGCCGGACGCTCTATCTCGGGCGCCGGCCTAACGCCTGGATCGTTGGTCTGAGCGATTCAGAAAGCGATGCCCTGCTCGACGAATTATGGGCGCATATTGCGAACGGCAATCATCACTGGTCACAGCAGTGGCGGCCGGGCGACCTCGTCATCTGGGACAATCGCTGCACGTTGCACCGGCGTAATCAACTCGATCCGGCGCAGCGCCGCCTCATGCACCGCACACAAGTCCGCGACGAAGCGCGACCCGTCGCTGCTTAGGCAGCGCCAAGACAGATAATCGCCGATCAAGCCGACGGGGTGCAGCGCCGTCCTGTGCGGAAATTTCATGAAAGCAGGTCCGTGGGCAAACGACGTAGCTCGGCAATGTTTCAACCCTTTGCGGTCAAGAACTTCCGCTATCAGTGGTTGGCGGATCTTGCGACGTCTTGGGCCTTCGAGATGGAGACGCTGGTCCTTGGCTGGTATGTCTACGTAACGACCGGCTCGGTGTTGCTGCTGACAATCCTGGGTTCGCTGCTATTTATCGGGACGCTGTTGTCGCCCTTCGTCGGCGTCGGGGCTGATCGGATCGGGCACCGCAACATTCTGTGCGGCATGCGGTGCATCTACTTCATCCTTTCCTTGGTCATGGTTGCTGCAATCCTGTTCGACGCTCTGACACCGGCGATCGCACTCGGGGTTGCCTTCCTGATGGGGCTCGTGCGGCCATCGGACATTGGCATGCGAACCTCGCTCGTTGCGACAACGATTCCAGCTCAACTCCTCGTTGGAGCAATGAGTGTATCGCGAACGACTTCCGACTCGGCGCGGATCTTTGGTGCGTTGACAGGTTCCGGTTTGTTCGCGGTGGTTGGCATCGGCGTGACCTATGGAGCCATTGCGATGCTCTATTTGCTCGGCCTGATAATGACGCTGCTCATCGATAGCCGGGTTTCGGACTTGCCAGTACGCGCAACGGCAGACAAGGACCGCTCGCCTTGGCGGGACTTGATCGACGGTCTTGGCTACGTTTGGTCAACACCGCATCTTCAGGCCGCGATGTGGCTTGCGTTTCTGGTCAATCTGACGGCATTCCCTCTGACCATCGGATTGCTGCCCTATGTTGCCAAGGAGATCTACGGCAGCGGAGAGACGGGATTGGGATTTCTCATCGCAAGTTTCTCGTTGGGCGCGCTGATCGGCTCGCTCGCCCTAAGTGTGTTTGGTCAGCGGGTTCAGTCGGCCCGCATGATGGTGATCTTCGCCGCTGCCTGGCACGGATGCCTGCTCGTCTTCGCCTTCACACAGACTCTGCTTGTCGGCTGTCTGGTTTTGGCCTTCGCCGGTCTGGCGCAAAGCCTTTGCGTGGTGCCAATGTCGATAATGTTGATGCGGACGTCCAGCCCGGTCTATCGCGGTCGGGTCATGGGCGTGCGGATGCTGGCGATCTACGGCTTGCCGATCGGGCTGGTCATTGCCGGTACGCTCATCGAGATGGTCGGTTTTCAGGTCGCGATGACGGCTTACATGGTCACCGGGATTATCTGCACGCTCTTGATCCTGCTTCGTTGGAAGCGCGATCTATGGCCGGCCACTGCACCCGGCAACGGGTGATCGCCAACGACGATCTTCCTTATCGGTTGGTCAGCTTGAGCTCGATGCGGCGATTGCGACGCAGGGCCTCCTCGGAGATTCCCCGGTCGAGTGGCTGAAACTCCCCGTAGCCAGCGGCGACCAATCGTTCGGCTGGAACGCCGCGCGAAATCAAATAGCGCACCACGGAAATTGCGCGCGATGTCGACAGCTCCCAGTTGGATGGAAACTCCGGACTGTTGATCGGGCGCACGTCGGTGTGTCCATCGACCTGCGACGCCCAGTCGATTTCGCCAGGTATCGCCCGCGACAGCTCTGTAATGGCTTTCGCAAGCTCGTCCATTGCCGCGAGGCCTTCGACAGACATCTGTGCCTGACCCGACGGGAAGAGAACTTCCGATTGAAAGATGAAGCGGTCGCCGACAACGCGAATGTCCTTGCGGCCTTTCAGGAGCTCACGCAAGCGACCAAAGAAATCCGAGCGATAGCGCTTCAGTTCCTGCACCTGGCGCGCGAGCGCCGCATTGAGACGGGTGCCAAGTTCTTTGATCCGGGCCTTCGATGCCTGATCGCGTTTTTCCGATGCCTCCAGCGCATCGTTGAGGGCACCAATCTGGCGACGCAACGCAAGGAGCTGTTGATTGAGCAGGTCGACTTTGGCCAGCGCTTCGTTGGAAATTTCTTTCTGTTCGGAGAGGTCACTCGTCAGGGCGGAGACACGCGCCGTTGCCGACGTCGCCTTTTCCGCGTCATCGGCGGAGACGCCCTGAAGGCGGGAATTTTCCTGCCGCAGATCCGCCAATGTGGCACGCAACGCGGCAAGATCATCTTGCCCGGCCTGTGATTTGCCCTTTTCCAGCGACAGCAGACTGGTCAGCTCGGCGATTTGCCGGTTAAGGCGACGCAGCGCCGTATCTTTGCCGCTGGCCTCCTGGCTGACGAAATACTGGGCCAGCATGAAGATCGACAGCAGGAATGTGAAGACCAGGAGCAACGTCGACAGCACATCGACGTAGCCTGGCCAGAATTCACCGTACTCGCCTCCCCGTCGGCCGGCGCGTGCACGCGGCATCGCTATCTCCTCCGGCCGCCGGATACGAGGTCGCGAATGACACCCATAACCTCATTCTGTTGCGTCGACTGCTCGTCGGCCCACTGGCGCACGATTTCCTGTTCCTTGCGCATCTGCATGACCAGCTGATTGACACCGTCGGCCAATTCCCGCACGCCCTCATCGTTGACCGCGTTGCCTCCGGTGGCCTGCAAACGGTCGGCAAGTTCCGACAGCGAGCGCTGAATCTCGAACATCGCGCCGTAAAGTTGACGATTGAGTTGGTCAGACGAACTGGAAGCAACCGTCCCGGGTGTCAGTTCCGTGATTCCGGAGAGCCATTCTTCCAACTCGTTATAGAAGCGGTTGTGTGACTGACTGGCCTGCAGTTCGAGGAAGCCAACGACGAGCGAACCCGACAAGCCGAACAGTGAAGACGCAAAGGCCGTACCCATGCCGCGCAGCGGTTCGGCCAGCCCGGACTTCAATTCCTGGAAGATGAGAACGCTGTCGGCGGTTTTGGTATCAAGCGCCGAGATTGTCTTGCCGACCGATTGAATGGTGTCGAGCAGGCCCCAGAATGTCCCAAGCAATCCGAGGAATACCAGAAGGCCGATCAGATAGCGGCCGGTATCGCGTGCTTCATCCAAACGCGATCCGATGCTGTCCATGATCGACCGCATCGACGCGGTCGACAGCGACAGCGCCCCGGTCCGGTCACGCAGCATCGTCGCCATCGGTGCCAGCAGGATCGGGCGGTGCGCGATCGCCAGGCCGGGATCTGCAATGCGAAAGGCATTCACCCAACGGATTTCCGGGTTGAGGCGGAAAACCTGCCAGAAAGCGAAAACGATACCGACCAGGAGTACGAACAGGATCAAGCCGTTCAATCCGGGGTTGGCGAGAAACGCGGTGTAGAACTGCGGAAACAGAATCGCAGCGATGAAGCCGACCAGCATCAAAAAGATCAGCATCCGCATTAGGTAAACGCCAGGCGAGGACAACGTCCGTGCCGTGGGAGATTGAGAAGAGTCCGTGCTTTTTCGTCGTGCCATGCGTGCTCTCTTCGCCGTACCGCCGGCGGCACCTTATCCAATCTCCTTGTCAGGTAAAACGGGCAACATCGTGCCACGCACGTGCGGTCGGCTGGTTTTTAAACAGGCTGAGTACTTGCCTGGGGGTGAAACGCTTATTTGCCTTGCAGTTTCTGCAGGAGGGCCTTCTGAATTGAGGGTACACCTGCGACGATTGTTCCGCTCTCCATCATCCGGCCGAGCCCGTCGAGATCCGTTGCAAGGCCACCGGCCTCACGCAGGATCACAATTCCGGCTGCCATGTCCCAGGGTTCGATGTCGTGCTCCCAATAGGCATCGAAGCGTCCAGCGGCGGTCCAGGCCAAATCAATCGCCGCAGCCCCGGTTCGTCGTATGCCGGTCGTCTGCGTCGTCAATGCTTCCATCTCGCGGCGAAAACGATCATGTCCCGAGCGGCCCTTGTTGGGGATCGACGTCGCCATCATGGCTTCACCGAGACCGCGCCGCGCGGACACGCGAATGCGCCGGTCATTGAGCAACGCGCCTTTGCCGCGTTCCGCCGTATAGAGTTCGTCGAGCACAGGAAGATAGATCAGACCCGCAACCAGTTCTCCCTCGCGTTCAAGCGCAATGGCGATGCAAAAGAGTGGTATCCCGTGTAAAAAGTTGGTTGTGCCGTCGAGGGGATCCACAATCCAGCGATGCGTCTTGTCAGCCCCTTCAACCGTGCCACGTTCTTCCATCAGAAAGGCGTATTGCGGGCGGGCTCGGTTCAATTCGGTATAGATGATGTCTTCGGCCCGATGATCGGCCGCAGACACGAAATTGGCCGGCCCCTTGACCGAGACCTGGAGTTTCTCAACTTCGCCAAAGTCGCGCGCGAGCGATCGGCCGGCCTTGCGGGCAGCACCGGTCATGACGTTCATAAGTGCGGACGCTGGCATCCGGACCGTTCCTGACATCGATTGCGTTTGATGTTGCAGGTCAGTAGCCGGTTCATGGAACCGCGACAACCTCCAATCGCACGAACGTCGCGACCTCGTGCGAACCCAAACGCGGATTGGAACGCACTTTAGCGATTGGCATCAAAGCCTAACCCTGCCCGATTCTCGAAGTCTTGAGCCGCGCTCTCGGCCTTATCGAGAATGTTTTTGGGGTATTTACGCAATGCTGTATCAAGTGCGTCATCCTTGATGCCGTTGCGTTTGGCAATGAGGCGCCACTTGGCCGCTTCGAGTCGATTGGCAGAAATGCCCTTAGCGCCGACCGCATAAATGTTTGCCAGTCTGTTTTGGGCGCCGGCCACGCCTTTGCCCGCCGCCGACGTCAGATAGTCTATGACCTTCGGACCGTCCTGATTGAAAGCACGCCCACGCAGGATGGCGATGCCATATTCGAATTCGGCTGCCGCCAGACCTTTATCGGCGGCCTCACGCAGCCACAGCGCCGCCTGATAGGCGTCGGCATCAACACCATGGCCCTTTTGATAGAGAGCCGCGAGATCATATTGCGCCTCGGCGATGCCCTTGCGGGCGGCATATTCCAAATGCTGTGCCGCCCGGTAAGGGTTCTCGGGTTTGCCTTGGCCTGACAAAAACAGCAACGCCAGATTGTAGTGCGCATAAGCATGACCTTTGCGCGCCGCCCGCTCGAACATGCGCGCCGCACCATTCGGGTCCTTCTTGACACTTCTGCCCGAAATCAGAATTACGCCGAAGGCGAACATTGCTTCGATGTCACCGAGTTCGGCACCGCGGTGATACCATTTCGCCGCTGTCAATTCGTTCTTGGGAACGCCAAGTCCCTCGGCATGGATGCGGCCGATCAGCGTATGCGCCTGCGGATCGCGTTTCTTCGCGCGCTCCTCTGCCAAGCGTAGCGCCGTCAGGTATTGGCCCTGGTCGAACGCGATATAAGCGGCATCCTCTCCCGACGGAACAACCATGGTTTTGCCAAGCGAGCGGCGTTTGCCGGGCTTGGATGTCGGCAACGTGGTCGTTCGCAGACCAGGCACGGGCCGTCTTGGCGTCCCGGTAACCGGTTGCGCCTGTGCCGGCGTCTGCGGGATCGTGCGCTTGACCCAAGAACTCGACCCGGTTTCCGCGCCAGCGTCGGCCGCGCACAAGACGCAACCTGCGCCAATCAGAATGGACGGGAGCCGAGATCGCCTCACACCACCACCTCCTTGTCGCTAAGCCGGATTGCATCCGCGAATGATGCCAACGTGGCGACCAACTCAGGATTAGAGGCGC
>JBPCWB010000113.1:0-5840 GCA_051009955.1 Hyphomicrobiaceae bacterium
TCCAGAGCGCCCTGCTTGAGCTTGTCGATCTTGGTCAGCACGATCTGATAGGCGACGGCAGCCTCGTCCAGTAATGAAAGAATCTGGTGGTCAACGTCCTTCAATCCATGGCGCGCATCAACCAGAACAAAGACGCGCCGCAAGGTTGGCCGACCACGCAGGTAGGCCTTGATCAGGTCCGTCCAAGCTTCGACTTTGGCTTTTGGCGCTTTGGCAAAGCCATAGCCCGGCATGTCGACGAAATAGAAATCGCCGGCTCCGACAGTGAAGAAATTCAATTCCTGCGTCCGGCCTGGCGTGTTCGACGTGCGCGCCAAATTGCGCCGATTGGCGACAGCATTGATGAGGCTGGATTTGCCCACGTTCGATCGACCGGCGAAGGCGATTTCGGGTCGATCCGCCGGTGTCAGAAACTCAAGTGACGGAATCCCGCGGACAAACTCCCACGGCTTGGCGAGAAGACGCTCGGCCGCCGCGATCTGGTCCTCCGAATAGATGTCGCTCACGTCGAGCTAGCTCTTGGTTTTATTCTTCAACTCGCCAAAGAATTTTCCGATCGCCCCAAAATTTCGGCGCAGGTTATCGAGCAGTGGTATATCCACGCCCTGCCGCTTCATGATCACGTATTGCTGAGCCAGCGACAGAACGTTGTTCCATGCCCAGTAAATGACAAGTCCAGCCGGGAACGAAGCCAGCAGGAACGTGAACAACACCGGCATCCAATTGAAGATCTGCTGCTGAATGGGGTCGGGTTGTTGTGGGTTGAGCTGCATCTGCAGCCACATCGTAATGCCCATAATCAGCGGCCAGATGCCGACGGCCGGAATATAGTCCGGCATCGAATAGGGCAGGAGGCCGAACAGATTGAAGATTGTTGTCGGGTCCGGCGCCGACAGGTCCTGGATCCATCCAAAGAACGGTGCATGCCGCATCTCGATGGCGACAAACAGAACCTTGTAGAGCGCAAAGAATACCGGGATCTGAACGAGGATCGGCAGACAGCCGGCCAGCGGATTGATCTTCTCTTTCTTGTAGAGCTCCATCAGCTCCTTCTGCTGCGAGGCCTTGTCGTCTTTGTAACGCTCACGAAGGCGCTCCATATCCGGCTGAAGCTTCTTCATCTTCGCCATCGACTCATAGGACTTGTTGGCAAACCAGAAGAACGCCGCTTTGACGACAATGGTCACCGCGAGGATCGCCAGCCCGAAGTTGCCCAGCAGGCCATGGAACCACGTGATCAGCTGGTAGAGCGGTTTGGTTATGAAATAAAACCAGCCCCAATCGACGAGATAGTTGAACTGCAAGATGCCTTGCTCGGTTTCGTAGGCATTAATCAGATCAACCTTCTTGGCACCGACAAACAAGTGCGTTTTGACGGACTGACTCGCGGACGGCGCCACCGTGATCTCCGGCATGACGAAGTCCGCTTGAAACGCTTCTTTGCGGTTCTCCGTCGCCTTCTGCGTGGCTTTCATGTTGCCGATGAAGGTCTGTTTCTGATCGGGGATCAGCGCCGCGGCCCAGTACTTGTCGGTGAACCCGAGCCAGCCGCCGGTTTCATTCTCGTAGGTTTTGCCTTCATCGTCGACGGCTTCCGAGTAGTCGATTTCCTGCAGCTTCTTCTCGCCGATGAAGCCAATGAGACCTTCGTGCTGGATGAAAAACCCTTCAATCTTAGGCGTTCCAAGCCGGTAGATCCGGCCATAGGGCCGCAGCGTCACCGTCTTCGACGTGCCGTTCTCGACGGACTCGACGATTTCGAACATATAGTTCTGGTCGACGGAAATCGTTCGCTTGAACGTCATCCCTTCACCGTTGGTCCAGCTCAGGACAACCGGGTTGTTCGGCGTCAGCGCTGCAGTACCCCCGTCGACACTCCAAACCGAATCTGGTGCCGGGACCTTGACGGCCGTGCCCGGTCCGACAACCCAGCCATGCTCGGCAAAATAGGGGGCAGGCGCGTAGGCAGGAGAAAAGAGAGTGACGTTCGGGCTGCTGGACGAGATCGTTTCCCGGTATTTGACCAATGAGATATCATCAATGCGACCGCCAGTGAGGTTGATCGAGCCGGTCAATGCCGTCGTCTTGATGGGCACCCTTTGCGTGCGGGCCAGAGCCGCAGATCGCGACAGGCTAGCGACGACGGGCGCAGCACCCGAAGGCGCCACTGTCGGCGCCGTTCCACCCGCCGGTGCCGATGGCGCGCTGCCGCCGACCGGTGGCGCAATTGGCGAACCCGAAGTGCCAGGCGTCTTGGCCTGCTGCTCGGCAACCCGCTGGCGCCGTTCCTGCTCCTCTTTGATCTTTGGAGAAGCATAGAAAAACTGCCAGGCCAGCATTACGCCGACGGACAGAAGAATCGCCATGAGAAGATTTTTTTGATCGCCGGGATCTTGCGAGAACATAAGCTGTTCCTGATGGTCGCGGGTTCGAGAGGCCGCGCGTGAAATGCCTGCCGCTCTGTTTGCCCAATTTGCCGTGCAAAGGGAAGTGTCACCGGGTCACGGGTGGCATCCCAGGTTAGTTTTGTCCAGTTTGCCGCTTTTGCGGCCGCGGCCCCTTCTTAATCCGCCTGAAAGCAGCCTTGAAATCCGCACGCAACTGCTTGAAGTCGCGATCAAACGCAGCCGAGCGCGCGACCACGACATAGTCATATGTAGGATCTGCGGCACCCAATGCGACCTCGGATATGGCCGCTTTCAACCGACGCCGCATCCGGTTGCGCCGAACGGCATTGCCCATTTTCTTGGTGACCGTGAACCCAAAACGGGCACACGCCTCACCATCTGCACTCGTCGGCCGTCTCTTGCCTTCCATCAGAAAGGCCGGGTTGGACCATCGCACACCTCCCCGCACCCTGAGATAGTCCTTGCGATTCTTGAGTGTTACGAGGCCCATAGCAAGCTTACAGTCTCATACACATCACTCCGCAGATACGATCTCCGGATGCTCGGACAATATGATCAGCTTGCTGGGCTGCTGCACAAGTTGCATGTGGGATCGCCGCGCTGGCCTTGAACGACGTTCTTTAATCGCCGCAGATGCCGGTTTAGGCCGATAGCCGTTTGCGGCCCTTGGCGCGTCGCCGTGCGAGAATGCGAAGGCCTCCGACCGTACGCATGCGCTTGCGGAAGCCATGGCGACGTTTGCGCACCAGTTTACTGGGTTGATAAGTTCTCTTCACCGTTCCAGCTCCATTCCAGAGGTCGGGTCGCGAGCCGCAGTACTGGTCAGGAGAGGCCGCTGCATCATGGCCCGGCCAACCCGTGTCGCCGCTCGGAATAATCTGCGATTTGAAGCGCGGTTTATAAGCATAGCCGGCTGCGAAGTCAACGAATCAAGCTGTTTCACCGCGTGCTACCAGATTGCGATCCAAGGACCGATAACGTGCCTTCAACTCTCGTGGCAATTCTTCACGAACCCTTGAAGCCGACTTTCTTTTTACCGGCCCTTTCAGCAATTACAGCGCAGCACTGGGAGCGCCCTTTTGAGCTTCTGACTTTTGGCGATTTCTACGACGGGAGACGACCATGGATGTTGCGCGAACGGGATTGATTGCTGCCCTTGCTTTCGGTGCGGCACTAGCCAGCACTCAGGTTGCATATGCGGGATTGAAGGAGACTTTTGCTCAGCATACAGCAGGTTCACCCGCCAAGGTTGATCACTCTGCCTGGGACAAGCTGCTCAAAAAGTACGTCAAATCCGACGCTTCCGGTCTCAATCGTGTCGATTATCGCGCCTTCAAGGCCAATGATCGCGAGACCTTGCGTGGCTACGTGAAGACGTTGGAGGCCACAAATGTTGCCAAGCTGGATAAGGCGGAGCAGTTCGCCTTCTGGACCAACCTCTACAATGCCAAGACGATAGAAGTCGTCTTGGACCACTATCCTGTGACGTCCATCCGTAAAATCACAATCAAGGAAGGTCTGTTCGGATTTCTCAAGGAGAGCGTTGGGGCGGGCGGGCCCTGGAAGGCCAAAATCATGCAGGTCGCCGGCCAAAAACTCAGTCTCGACGATGTCGAGCACGGAATCTTGCGCCCGGTCTTCCGAGACCCAAGGGTGCACTATGCGGTCAACTGTGCATCGGTGGGTTGCCCCAATCTGAGAAAACAAGCGTTCACCGGTGCCAACCTTGAGGCCCAGCTTGAACAGGCGGCCAAGGACTATATCAACACCCCGCGTGGCATTGCCGTCTCAGGCGGGAAGGTCCGAGCGTCTTCAATCTACAAGTGGTTCCAGGCGGATTTCGGTGGCAACCAGCGCAGTGCTCTGCGTCATGTCGCGAAATATGCAGATGCCAAACTCAAAGCAAAATTGACCGGCGTCGCGGGCATCGACGAATTCGCATATGATTGGTCGCTGAACGACTCCCGCTGAAACCCGGGGCGATTCCGCTGAGAACAGGAGCGAACAACATGACACAGGCCAACCAAAGTTCGGCCGGGACCGGCTTGCGCCGATGGCTTCCCTTGCTCGTTCTGGCTGGGTTGATGGCACTCGTCTTCGCCATGGGTTGGCACAAGTACCTGTCTTTCAAGACCATCGGTTTGAACTACGAAGCGCTACAGGCGTTCATCTCTGAGAACCTGGTGGTGGCGCTTTTGATCTATATGGCCGTCTATATCGTTGTCGTCGCCCTGTCGCTGCCCGGTGGGCTCGTCATGACACTGGCTGGCGGATTGCTATTCGGCTGGCAGATTGGCACGCCTTCAACGATCGTCGCGGCTACGATTGGCGCAACGGCCATCTTTCTGATTGCAAAGTCCTCGATCGGCGAAGCGCTGGCGGCGAAAGCTGGCCCGTCGATCGGAAAACTGCGCGCGGGCTTTCAGGAAAACGCGCTAAGTTATCTGCTGTTCCTGCGGCTGGTGCCAGCGTTCCCCTTCGCCGTGGTCAACCTTGCCCCCGCCTTGCTGGGCGTTCGGTTGCGAACCTACGTTATTGGCACATTTCTCGGCATCATCCCGGGCACGGCTGCTTACTCATTCGCGGGCGCCGGTCTCGGCAGCGTCGTCCAGGCGCAGAACAAGCTCTACAACGCCTGTGTGGCATCCAAGGGCGAAGCCAGTTGCGCGTATGACATCGACGTCAGTGCACTGGTGACCAAGGAATTGATCATTGCATTTGCAGCTTTGGGCTTCGTCGCCTTGATCCCGGTTGCATACAACTGGTTCAAAAAAAGGAAAGACAGCCATGCAGCTGCGTAATGATGGGGCCTCGTCTGCACCAGACACCGATATCACGACCGGCACTGACACGATCGAAACCGACATCTGTGTGATCGGCGCGGGATCGGGTGGCCTGTCCGTTGCAGCAGCGGCCGCCGCGTTCGGCCGAAAGGTCGTCCTCTTGGAAAAACACAAGATGGGCGGAGACTGCCTCAATTATGGGTGCGTTCCTTCGAAGGCTCTCCTCGCGGCTGGCAAGCGTGCCCATATCATGCGCTCGAGCCAGGCCTTCGGCATCGCGCCGCATCAGCCGACGATCGACTTCGCCAGGGTCCACGATCACGTCAAAGGTGTGATCGCTGCAATCGAACCCAATGACTCCGTCGAACGCTTTACCGGGCTCGGCGTACACGTGATCCAGGCGGCCGGCAAATTCGTCGACAAGTCAACGGTGCAGGCCGGCGACACGCTCATCAAGGCGCGGCGGTTCGTGATCGCCACCGGGTCTTCGCCGCTAGTGCCGCCCATCAATGGCCTCTCCGATGTCCCCTATTTCACCAACGAAACGCTGTTCGACAACAAGCAAGCCTTCGGACACCTGATCATTGTCGGTGGGGGTCCGATCGGCATGGAAATGGCACAGGCACATCGCCGCCTCGGTGCGCGAGTA
>JBPCWB010000114.1:0-2746 GCA_051009955.1 Hyphomicrobiaceae bacterium
TGATGGAATCCAACCGGCTCTGGAGCAGACTTGCCCAGGAAACCGGCGAGACGGACCTGACATTCACGCAATCCGGATGCCTGTACCTCGCTGAAAGCGAAGCGAGCCTCGAGAAATTCGAGAAATGGTACGACCTGGCCAAGCAGCATCAACTCGACACCGAACTGCTAACGAAAGCGGACGTCGCCCAACGCTGTCCGGAAGTTGCCGGTCAGTGGCTTGGCGGCATGATCACCAAGACCGATGGCCGGGGCGAACCGTTTGTGGCGGTCGCCGCGCTTGCGCGCGCTGCCCGCCGGGCTGGTGCAGTTGTCACCGAGAACTGCGCTGTGCGAGCGCTCGATCGGGCGGGCGGACGTGTCGCGGGAGTCGTGACCGAGGCCGGCCACCTTGCATGCGACAAGGTTCTGCTGGCAGGTGGGGCCTGGTCATCCGCCTTCGCTGCCAACGAGGGTCATGCACTGGCGCAACTTGCCGTGCGTTCGACCGCAGCGCGAACAAGACCAGCGCCGGATGTCGTCACGACGAATATCTCGACACCGGGTCTCTCCCTGCGGCGGCGCGACGATGGTGGATACACGGTCGCGACCGGAGACCTTGCCGAGCACTTTCTGTCGCCCGCATCGTTTCGGCACCTCCCAAAATACCTGAAGCTCCTGCGCGCGTCGGCCAGAGATGTGCGTCTGTTGCCCGCAGCGCCGAAACATTATCCAGGATCGTGGGGCATGGCGCGGCGATGGTCCCCCGAACTAAAGAGCCCCTTCGAACGCATGCGTGTGGTCAATCCGAAGCCGTCGCAAACCGTTGTCAACAATATCAGAGCGCGACTGCCGATCCGCGTCCCGGCACTCAAGGACGTTGACTTGGCGGAGGCATGGGCCGGAATGATCGACGTCACACCCGATGCGGTTCCGATGCTCGGCGAATTGCCGGACCCAAGCGGCTTCTACGTTGCCACCGGGCTGAGCGGGCACGGCTTCGGCATCGGCCCGGCCATTGGTCGTCTCATGGCCGACCTGATGACGGACGGAACTGTTGGCCATGACTTGATGCGCTTCCGGCCAGAGCGGTTTTCTGACGGTACACCGATCGTGCCTGGCCCCTACTGATGTCGCGATAATCGGTGGCAGCCTATTGACCTCGCATGCATCTGCCGGTCTGCTGTCGACAACGATCCCGTCCTGGCGGCCCCGGCTGTTATTCGAGAGTGACATTCATGATGATCCTTCACCATGCCTGGCAGTCGAGCGCCTCGCGGCGTGTGCGTCTGTGCCTTGCAGAAAAACACATCGAATATGAGAGTCATCTCGTCAACCTGGCAAAGCTCGAGCAGCATTCTCCCGAATACCTGAAGCTCAATCCCAACGGCGTGATCCCCGCGCTGATTCACGACGGCCGGCCGCTGCACGAGAGTGGCACGATATGCGAATATCTGGACGAAGTGTTTCCGGACCCGCCGCTAAGACCCCAGGACCCTTATGATCGCGCGCTGATGCGCAATTGGATCCGTCACATCGACGGCTACATCGGCAATCTCATCATCTTCAATTGGAGCCGCCATCTGCAGCAGGTGGCGCAGCAGTGGACGGACGACGAGTTGGCTGATGTGCTCAAGAAAATACCCAGCAAGGAACGGCAGGAAGCCTGGCGACGCGCCGCGCGCAAACCCTACACCGAAGCCGAGCGGGGTGAGGCGCGGGCCAAACTTGTGACGTTGCTGGATCGCATGGAAGAAGCGATGGAAGCCAATGGATGGCTTGCCGGCGACAGCTATTCCATTGCAGACATCGCAGCCGTGCCATTCGTCAAAAGGATAGATGAGGAAATTGCGCCGGAGCAGGTCACTGCCGCCTACCATCCGCGTGTCTGCGCCTGGTGGACAACCATCCAGGCGCGACCGGCCTTCGCGCGCGCCAATATCGGCGCGTTCCTTGCCGCCCCTCAAGCAGAAAACTGACGCCAGACCGTATGATCCGACCGGGAGAGACCAAAATGGACCGAAATACAGCGATTGTAACCGGCGGCAGCCGCGGCATCGGTGCCGCCACGGCGCGCGCCTTAGGAGCCGCGGGCTGGGCCGTGGCCATCAATTATCTCAGCAATGAGCAGGCGGCTCAGGCTGTCGCGACGGCGGTCGAGGCCGCTGGAGGCGAAGCCATGACGGTGCAGGGTGACACGGCATCCGAGGCCGACGTCACGCGGCTGTTTGCAACAGTCGAGTCCGCCTGGGGACGGCTCGACGGACTGGTGAACAATGCCGGCATGATCGGTGCACGGGGCAAGTTCGAGGCACTGACACTCGACACCATCGAACGGGTTCTGGCGGTCAACGTCACCGGTTACATGTTGTGCGCGCGTGCGGCCGTGAAACGCATGTCGACGCTTCATGGTGGCAACGGCGGAGTCATCGTCAATGTCTCGTCCGGCGCAGCCCACCGTGGGGGTGCCCACGACAACATCCTCTATGCCGTTTCAAAAGGTGCCGTGAATTCAATGACCATCGGACTGTCGCAGGAGGTTGCCGGCGAGGGCATTCGTGTGAACGCCGTCGCGCCCGGACTGACACGAACCGATATGCCGAGCGCGTCGGCTCTCGAGACCGCCGGCCCGACCATTCCCATCGGTCGCGTCGGCGAGGCCGAGGAGATCGCAGAAGGCATTGTCTGGCTGATGTCGGACAAGGCGTCCTATGTGGCCGGCGCCAATCTGCGGATCGCGGGCGGTCGCCCTTAGCACCGCCTGTCAG